>CAMAHO010000024.1 GCA_945834545.1 uncultured Lachnospiraceae bacterium
ATAAGAGCAGCAAAAAACTCCGTCCCTAATGTTGCCCCCACCCCCAATGTTGCCCGTCCCCAATGTAAAAAAGACAGCTCACGCTGTCTTTTTTAGAGAAGGTATTTCTTTCTTATGGGGTATAGCAAAAACTATAATGTATTGGGGTTACGCGTATTATAATAGCACCCTTCACTACATTTGCCAACCCTCACATTTCACAAAATTACTAATTCATCCCATCTGCTTTTGGTGGTTTTGCACAATTCTAGACTTCTGAAAACAGTTCCTCAAATTCTTCTCGTCCAATTTTTTCTCTTTCGATTAACAGCTTTGCACAATCGTGTAACACCTGCATATGACCTTCGATCAGTTCCTTTGCTTTTTTGTAGCAATCGTCAATGATGGATTTCACCTCCATATCAATCTGAGAGGTGATGGTTTCGCTAAAGGATTTGGTATGTCCCAGGTCACGGCCGATAAAGACCTCATCATCCTCATTTTCATAGGAAATCAGACCTATGTTTTCTGACATACCATAGCGGGTAACCATCTTTCTGGCGGTCTTGCTGGCGCTCTTGATGTCTCCGGAGGCGCCGGTTGTATAATCCCCAAAAATCAGTTCCTCTGCGATTCGCCCCCCTAGGGAAACCATGATTTCCTGTAGCATCTGTCCCTTGGTCATAAACATCTCATCCTTCTTGGGAAGCGGCATGGTATAGCCGGCTGCTCCCTGTCCGGTAGGGATGATGGACACGGTATGCACAGGGCCTACATCCGGCAGCAAATGGAACAGGATAGCATGTCCTGCCTCATGATAAGCCGTAATACTCTTTTCTTTGTCCGAAATAATACGGCTTCTCTTTTCGCTTCCTATGCCCACCTTTACAAAGGCACTCTTGATATCCTCCTGATTGACATACCCACGATTTTCTCTTGCTGCCTTGATTGCCGCCTCATTTAACAGGTTTTCCAAGTCTGCGCCCACAAAACCGGAGGTGGTCTGGGCAATCTCCTGCAGATCTACATCATCTCCCAAGGGTTTATTCTTGGCGTGAACCTTTAAAATTTCCTCTCTTCCTCGAATATCCGGAGCACCTACTACGACCTTCCTGTCAAATCTGCCGGGTCTTAAAATTGCAGGATCCAGGATGTCCACACGGTTTGTCGCTGCCATAACGATAATGCCTTCATTCACACCAAAGCCATCCATCTCCACCAGCAACTGATTGAGGGTCTGTTCTCTTTCGTCATGTCCCCCGCCCAGGCCGGTTCCACGCCTTCTGGCAACTGCATCAATCTCATCGATAAACACAATGCAGGGAAGGTTTTTCTTAGCCGTCTCAAATAAGTCTCTCACACGGGAAGCACCTACACCTACAAACATTTCAACAAAATCCGAACCGGAAATGCTAAAGAAGGGAACTCCTGCCTCTCCGGCAACAGCCTTGGCCAGAAGTGTCTTACCGGTTCCGGGAGGGCCGGAGAGCAAGATCCCTTTGGGAATTCGTGCTCCCATCTTGGTGTACTTTCCGGGATCTTTCAGGAAATCCACGATTTCCTCTAAGTCCTCTTTTTCCTCCTTTAGTCCTGCTACCTGGGCAAAGGTGATGGGCTTATCCCCTTTATCCAGCTTCGCCCTGCTCTTGCCGAAATCCATCATCTTAGAGCCACCGCCCATTTCGCTGGCTCTTGCGTTCATCATGGTAAACAGGAAAAACATAACGACCATAACCAACAAGATGGGAAGGATGTTATTCATAAACCAGCTGGGACGTTTTACATCGTTAATCCGGGGTGTAATCCCATACTCCTGCAGAAGCTTTTCTGCTTCCGACACATCTGTCACATACATTCTTCCGCTGGTTCCGTCCTTCAGGGAAATCACCACAGAACCTGTTGGTGTTTCACTGTTTGGTGTAATCACCGCCTTTGTAATACTGCCTTCCTCTGCTGCCTGAATCAGCTTGTCTTTGGTATAGCTTTCCCCGGGATTATTAAATAAGGTGGTTCCCATTACCATAGCAAACAGCAAAAGGATAAAAATCAAATAGGATACAAATCCGCTTCGCCTTCTCTGGGGCATTCTCACTTCCTCCTATTCCTCAAATTCTACGATTCCAATGTAGGGAAGATTTCGATACTTCTGATCATAATCCAAACCGTACCCTACCACAAACTCATCCGGAATCTGGAAACCGGTGTAATCCACCTTTACATCCACAACCCGTCTGTCAGGCTTATCCAGCAGAGTACATAATCTAAGACTTTTTGGCCCTCTGTCCTGCAGCATGGCCAACAGATAGCTTAAGGTACGTCCACTGTCCACAATATCTTCTACCACAATGACATCCTTGCCCTTTATGGACTCGTCCAAGTCCTTGACAATCTTCACAACTCCACTGGATTTTGTATCCTTTCCATAGCTGGATACGGACATAAAATCAATGGAAACGGGTACTGTAATTCTCTTTGCCAGCTCGCAGGTAAAAAAGGCTCCGCCCTTTAATACACTGACTAAATGCACCTGTTTCCCCGCATAATCCGCGCTTATCTTAGCGCCAATCTCGCAAATCTTAGCGTCAACTACATCCTCTGCAAGATATTCTCTGATATGCTCGCTCATAACTTCCTCCTTTGTCTACTGCTCTTTCACGGCTGTAAGCTCTATAACAGTTTTGGTTTGTTCTGTCACCTTAAAGCTCTCGCCTATACGGTGTCCCACAACCCAGATAATCTCCTGTCTCTGACAAACCAGGGGCAGAGAATCCCTTTCTCTTTCGGGGACTTTTTCCCCAATCAAGTATTCCTTTATTGGTTTATGAATCCTACTTCCATTCTTATCCCGAATCGCTAACACATCTCCCGGCTTTCTGGAACGAATCACCAAGGATTCTATTTTATCACAATCAAACCATTTCGTATACCTATTTTGCGGAATCTCGGCGGAAGGTTCATAAGGAAAGCTCCTGGCCTGGAATCGATACCCGTTAAACCAGATTTCCTGTCCTGTCAATAATTGCTCCAGAACCTCCCCAGAGCAGTCCCTTGTCTGCTCCGGATTTGACTGCTGCTGGTTCCTGGTCTCATCAGACACTCGCTCCAATATAACCTTCTCAAACTCCCGCCTGCCGGTAATTCCAAAGGGAAGCCTGGTTTCCTTGCCGCTTTGAGCCCGAAAAAGCGCTAAAACCTGCTCCACATGCTTAGAGGTAATGTCCTTCCTGCCGGGACTAAGAGCCACCAGGCACTGGTATATTAGCATTCTCTGCATCAGCTCGTGGTCTTGCAAAAAGACCTCCGCAGAAAACACAAAGCCTGTACTTATTGTCTCCAAAACCCTGCGTTTATATCCTTCCAGCTGCAGCTCTAAATACTCCTCCACCAAAGCAAGCTGTTCGCCGGTGCGATTCATATTTTCCACACAACCGGCTGCTATCTGTTCTTGTGCATAGGGAAGGATGTGATGCCTGATTCGGTTTCTGGTATACGTATCCTCGTCATTTGTCTCATCCTGACAGTAGGCAATTCCTCGTTCCTGCAAATACTCCTCTATTTCTTGCCTGCTCAGGCATAAAAGAGGGCGAATATAGATATCCCTGCAAGGTCTGATGCCACATAGACCTCTCAGTCCTGTGCCGCGAAACAAGAATAACAGCATTGTCTCTGCCCGATCATTGCTGTTGTGCGCCAACGCAACCTTCGTTGCCCCAAACTTCCCTGCCAGTCTCTCAAAATTCTCATATCGTACCTTTCGCCCTGCCTCTTCTGAGGACAGCTTTTCTGCTTTTGCCCTGGCCGGTACATTTTCCATCACGATATGACAGGGAATACCGAGACTTTGACATACACTTTCCACATATTCCATATCCCGATTCGCCGTCTCACGCATGCCGTGATGAATATGTACTACCTCAAGGGAAATGCCGTTTTGCTGACAGTATTTATGCATCAAAAATAAGAGGCAAACAGAATCTGCCCCTCCTGACACCCCTACCAAAAGCTTGTCCCCGGAAGCCAACATGGTATGACGCTCCAAGTAGGAATATACCTTTTTTTCTGTCCTAAAAATCTTATCCATAGAGTAAATGTAACCCACATCAAGGGAAAAATCAAGTAAGCGCTCTGGATTCTATCCGTACGGCTAAAACTGTCATATCGTCACATATCTTTCCTTTACCCTGGAAAATAGCGGATTGCAAAACCTTCTGTGCCATTTCCCTGGGATTTACAGAGTCCATTTTTTCAATTAACTCACAAAGTTCATTTTCCTGTCCCGCTGATAAAAAGCCACCTAAAACGCCATCCGTAATCATAATCAAGGTATCACCGGGCTCTAAGTTATAGCATCCCTTGGTAATCTCCATGTCCCCAAAACAGCCTAGGGGCAAACAGCTACCCTCAGCGAGCTCCACCACTCTCTCATGCTTGATATAGGACATAGATGCTCCCACTTTATAAAATTCACATTTTCCTTCATTCAGATTCATACTACAACAATCTAAGGTAGGATTCTTCCATTTATCCTGTTGCATAGTCCATATCCCGTTGATCAACCGCAGGGCTCCCTCAATGGGATACTTGATTTCCAAAAACTTTTCCATCAAGTCCAAAACCCAGTTGCTTTCGTTGGCTGCAATTTCTCCGCTTCCCGTTCCGTCGGACAACAAAGCATAAAACATTCCATCTCCGGTATCCAGAAAAGAATAGCTGTCCCCGGAAATGGTTTCCATATCCTTAGTGGCTCTGGCATACCCGGTAAAAGCCAGATAATTTGCCTGCTCCAGAAAGAGATAGGGTTGCGCATTCCCTGTGACAAAACCGGGATTGTCTATGGAGCAGCTATACTCCCGATCCAACAATACACTTAACATATTGGCCACATGCGCAGAATCAATAGGTGCTCTCTTTTTTGTTGACAGACACAAGGTCAGATCTTCCTTCCCGCCTCGAGCCACCGTTTGAGCCTCTGACAAGATGAGCCCCTCAGAACGAAAGGCTTTGCGCAGATACAGAAACTTCCTTCTCTCCATAGCCTTCGGCAAAAGAATATCAGCTGACAATCGTGTCATTAATTTGGAAACCTCATCCAGATTGCTACGTATGAATTGTATATTCTCTTTTTTCCTATAGGATTCCAATTTGTCGCCTCGTTCAAATACCTTCTGCTCTTCCTCCGGCTTCAGCATACGCACCAGCTCTGAGAATCCTTCTGCATAATGGCAGAGCCTTTCTTTGCAATAATAGGATTGTGTAGAATACTCCATCTTTTCTTCCTTTCCACTTAGTCATATGTGTCGACTAACAGTATACTCAGAAAGAACAGCAGGATTTGTCAAATGATGGGAGCCACTTCCTGTATTGAACGACGAATTTTGCGTCCTTTATTCATAAGAATACAAAAAGAAAGGACAGAGACACTTCTTCTGCCTCTGTCCTTATTCTTCCTGCTTAAACAGGATTTCCCCTTCATATACCAAACCCAGTTTATCTTTTGCAACCTCTTCCATATATTGCTTGGTCTGGGTATATTTTTCAAACTCCTCCAACTCTTCTGCCCGCTTTTCCTGCTCCTCAATCTGAGCCTGTAGCTCCTGGCGTTTCTGTTCATAGCCATCTATCTTCTTTTGAATTTGAAAGCCTCCGATGATGACCACAATCAATATCATCACAACAGCCAGACTGACCAATGCCATACTGAACAGATTCTGTCTCTTCTTTTTACGATATGCTACCCTTCGCGCTCCCATGCAAACACTTCCTTTTTATGTATTCTTCTTATGTATCGGACGAAACAGAGACTTTAACAAGAGGCTTATCCAATGAATCGGATATTTTCGGATGCCCTTGCGGTAGATAACCACTGCCAACACGGCACAGAGAACAAGATACCATCGAACTGTTCCGTTTCCGTAGGTTTGCAGGGTACAAAACAGCTTATAGGTAGTCACAACCCAATAGAGCATATCCTCAAACCATATCACGATCTGTTTATGTCTCAGATGATGCCGAAACGCCTCTATTCCATCATACACCAGTGACAGACACAGAACCTGAAAGAAAACCTGGAATAACAATTCATTTTCCCGACTCATAGGCTAACGAAACAGCCTGGATAGAAGGGATTTGGTCCGTTTTCCCATCCCGGGCTCATTATACACAAAGCTGTCCAGGTCACCCTCCATATCCACCTCGCCCTTTTCCAGACTCAGTCTGCTGACATGCAGGTTATTGCCTTTAATCACTAAAATCCCTTGTTCTGTCTCCAACAACACTTCCTCTAAATCAAAGCTTAGTACATCCTTAACCCCGTAAATCTGACAGGTTTTTCGGTCTGCTACGGCTATTCTGTCCATCTCGTTACCTTTTGCACATTCCTTGCAATACTATATGTGGACAGAAATCAGGTTAGAACTATAAATATTGGAAAAGCTGTGCTGCTTCGTCTTTTTTTACAGTCTCCTGAATACTTAAGACCTCAACTCGCACTTCCTTGTTGCCAAAGGAAATGGTGAGAATATCCCCTACCTTCACATTGGCAGATGCCTTTGCCGGTTTGTCATTGATAAGCACGCGCCCATTGTCACAGGCTTCGTTGGCCACACTTCTCCGCTTGATTAATCTGGATACCTTCAAATACTTATCTAAACGCATTGGTCTCCCTTTCTGTTTTTGACGAACTTTAAAACCTCCCACAGAGTGGGAGGTTTGTCTATCCAAAGATACGGTTCGTTTTGCAAGAATTAAGCGTTGATCATATCCTTTAAAGCCTTACCTGCTTTGAACTTAGGTGCCTTGCTTGCTGCGATCTTGATAATCTCCTTGGTAGCAGGGTTTCTACCCTCTCTAGCCTGTCTGGTAGCTACTTCAAAAGTACCAAAACCTACTAACTGAACCTTTCCACCATCCTTTAACTCTGCAGATACAGTGTCAACGAAAGCTGCTAATGCCTTCTCTGCATCCTTCTTAGAGATTCCTGCCTTGTCAGCCATAGCTGCAACTAATTCTGTCTTGTTCATTATGAACTCCTCCTACTTTCATCAATTATCAAATACATCTCCCCAATGTCGTTTGAGGCGCATACTATATATATAGACTGATTCTTCTGTCTTGTCAAGAATAAAAGTACAAAATTCCTTGATTTTATCGTGTTTTCTGGGATTTTTGGTTGCTATTCCGTTAAAATGTTATCCCAAATCTGTCCTATCAATTCCGTGGTATCCTGGGTTGTAGAGCTTGGTTTTTCTAACTCTGCAAAGGAAAAGGACACATCCTTTTTTGCCTCATCAACAGTGATTGTATAGCTTTTTGTAGTATATCCCGTTTTCTTTAAAATTATTACATGCTCTCCGGCTACTTTATCAAAGCTGCAGGGGGATAGTCCCACAAACGACCCGTCCACATACACCTCCACCTCCTTAGGAGCATCAATATAGACCTTATATCCGGTTTGCTCCTCTGTTTCAGATTCCGACTCCGTCTCGGGCTCTGTTTCCAGAGATATCTCGACAGTTGCACTTTCCTCCCCCACACGAATGTATCTGGTCTGCGTTTGATAGCCATCTGCTTTTAGGATTAGCTGATGCAGACCATATTCCAGGGAAATCGGATATGACACATCTGTCAACTCTCCATCTACATAAAGTTTTGCATCGCCGGGCGTCAACAGGAAGGTAACTCTTCCCTCCTGGGGTAGAACAATCTCGATATCTCCAACATCCAGAATCGTCTCTGCCCCACGGTTAATCACAACCTCCTTCACTCCACTGCTTCCGTTATGGCTGACTGTTACCTGATAACTTCCCTCTGTCAGGGAAAGACGCATATCCGGTACAATTTTTTGTATCAGGCTGCTGCCGATTTCGATCCACCCATCGATAAAATAGGAATCGTTGGCAAGGCGTAAATATCCGTGCCCTTTTTTCTCCAATACTCCATAAACCGTTGTATCGATTCCGTACAGGGAAAGCACATCGGATGCACTTATGTCTTCTTTTTGTAAGGGAATCCCTTCTTCCGTGAAGAAATGGGTTCCTTTGTCCAATTTATAGATATCCGCACCTACTGTGACCTCTTTTTTCACGAAATCAAAGACAAAGTTTGTGGTATCTTCTATGACCCAGGCGTCTTTCGCCTGACTCATTGTAGTCAAGTGTTTCTCGTCCTTCAAAAAGGTCAGGTCCACAAGCTGCCCCGGCAATAGCTGCTCCAGGGAAATTGCCGAGCCGTATTTATCGAAATAGGAGGTGGTTCCGTCATAGGAAAGGGTGTAATACTTTTCCACTGACAAATTATAAAAGGTTACGGTTCGTTCCTCCGTATCCTTTCCCGTCAGAATTGCTGTATCCGCGCTGTCGAAGCTTTCAGGGCCGGTGACAACAAAGCCTGTCCCCGTTTTCTCGCCTGTATCCTTCGAATTCTGCTCCTCCGGCGTCTGACCACAGCCAAGCAGCAGAGAAAAGCACAGCACAAAAAACAGGCAAGCTGCGATTCCCGCCTGTTTTTTCGGCTCTTGTTTTTGTATCCTTCCTCTTTCGTTTCCCACTAGGCTCTCCCATCTTGTAATCTAAGACAACAGGAATTCCTTCAGAAATTGCTGCTTTTGGTTTTCCTGTGCCAGTATTTTCTCCAGTTTCTCCACATTCTTTCCGGAAACAAACACCTTTCCGGTATTAAAATAGCAATTCACAATCTTCCGGAATTTCTCCGGGTAAGATAATCGAAAGTACAAATCCAACCGGCCCTCCTCCGACAAAGGGCTTTCCTTTTCATAGGCTCTAAGAAGCTTCTTCCCAAGCTCTATGGACCAGTCGTTTTTTTCCATTACCTTTCTAAGCAGAAGATACAGGTCTCTCACCGGATAATCCAGTATAAACTTCTCAAAGTTAATAATAAACCATTCTCCATCCTTATACAAGAGATTGTGATACTGAAAATCCCCGTGGCAATAGGTACAACGGGAATACGCGCTGCGACCAAGTGTGGCTCCCAGGTGATTCTGCCAGCTTGCCGTCACTTCCAAGGCCTGCTCTAAAAAACTATCGTAGACCTGTGAAAGAGCCAACTCGAACCCGTTCTTCTGGCTCTTTTTTCGCAAATATTTTCGTACTCTGGCCAGCTCCCTGTTTTTCTTCTCATATTCTGAAAAGACAGAATGCTCCTGCTTTTCGGTATCCGTTTCCACCAAAGACAGTGGCATGACCTGGTGCAATTTTGCCAGCAGGGTAACCACCTCTTCCAATTCCGTTTCACTCAAAATATTGCATTCACGACCATCCGGATAGGTCTTAAGGATGTAATCCACGCCCTCCCGGTCTTTCACATAGAGCTCTCCGTCCTTTGTGGGAAGAATCACCTCCCCCTGCATAAATCCCTGCTCCCGAATCTGAAACAGCAGCTTATTCTGCAAGGTAAGGCGCTCCTTTTGCCCTCTATATTCCCGGAGTATCAGACTTCCGGAGGGGGTATCACACACAATAGCGTCCCTTCCTTTTCTGGTCTCCAAAATCTCCACATCATATTGCTCCAATAAGGAAACGGCTCTGTCATTCATAAAAATACCCTCTCTATCCTGACTTGGAGTAAAGCCCGCTCCAATTATGTAGCGACCCCTTGATTTACTCCTAACCCATCTTATGAAAGAGAGGGAAAAGTTATGAAACAATTATCTATGCAAATGGTTCATTTTTACAAACTCCAAAAGAGTCTGTTTTTCATTTTCCGCCGGATTTTCAATGACCAAATCCAGCAGCTTATTCAGAATCTCCCCTATTTCCTTACCGGCAGGAATCCCTATGGCTTTCAAGTCCTCCCCGTTCACAGCAAGGCTTTTTAAGCTGACGCAATACTCTTTCTTAAGTATCTCCTGATACAGCTCCCGCCACAAAGCCAGGTTCGCCAGCTTTTCCTCCCGCTTGTACTCACTTTGAGCACAAATATCAGCATAGGCGATATCCAACAGATAGGGAAAGGCCTCCTCCCCTATTTTGTGCAACATACGCCTTGCGTTTTTCGGGGTTGCCTGCACTCCTGTGCTGAAATCATGGAAATACACCAATTTACAGACCAAATTTATGGTATCATTGTCAAACTTAAGTCTCTTTAAAATCGTCCTGGCCAGCTCTTTTCCCTTGGCAGGATGGCCATAAAAGTGCGTTACCCCCTTTTCATCCACCGTAAGGGTTTCCGGCTTTCCTACATCATGCAGCAGGACAGCCAGACGCAGAACTTTGTCCTTTGGGGTATGTCGTAACGCTACCAGCGTATGCTCCCCCACACTGTAGAGATGGTGCTTGTGCAGCTGAGGCTGCTGCATCATACTGTCAAACTCCGGGAAGAACACTTCTGTGAGTCCCGCCTCATAGGCCAATCGAATATGGTCTGGGTGGTCTGATACCATAAGCTTTACCAGCTCTGTCTGAATTCGTTCCGCACTGATTTTACTCAGGCTGGGGGCCAGTTTTTTGATGGCCTCAAAGGTCTCAGGTTCCATTTCATACCCCAGCTGAGCAGCAAATCGTATGCCACGCATCATTCTCAGAGCATCCTCGGAAAATCGCTCCAGAGGCTCCCCTACGCAACGAATGATACCCTTTTGTAAGTCCTCCAATCCGTGAAACAAATCCACCAATCCTGCCCGATGGTTGTAGGCCATAGCATTGATCGTGAAATCCCGTCTTCTCAGGTCCTCCCTGAGGCTGGGAGTAAAGGTGACCTCCGTTGGATGTCTTCCGTCCTCATATTTCCCATCAATCCGATAGGTGGTCACTTCAAAGCCTTCCTTTTGCAGCAGAATGGTAACTGTACCGTGGGCAATCCCTGTATCAATGGTGTGGGGAAACAGCCCTTTTACCTCCTCCGGCTTTGCAGAAGTAGTGATATCCCAATCCATGGGCTCTTTTCCCAGCAGACTGTCCCTGACACAGCCTCCCACGACATAAGCCTCAAAGCCTGCTTTTTCCAGTACATCGATTATATAGGCTGCCTTTTGCGGCATCTGTATTTCCCTAAGGGATAAATTCATGTATGACCTCCACAATTCCGTCCTCATCATTGGAAGCGGTAATGTAATCCGCCACTTCCTTTAGGGCCTTCTGCGCATTTCCCATAGCTACGCCGACTCCGGCATATTTCACCATGGAAATATCGTTAAAACCGTCTCCGCAGCAGATGGTATCCTCCCTCTTTACCCCTAAGACCTCCAGAATTCTTGCAAGGGATGTGGCCTTGTCTACATTGAGGGGCATAATCTCTATGAAAAAGGGCTCGGAACGGTAGATGCTGGCCTCTCCCTTATACAGCTCGCGAAGCTGTCTCTCGTAATCCGGTGCCACATTAGCCGGGGCTGTCATGAGACACTTGTTGATATCAAAATCCACGAAGTCCACAAAATTCTCTACCACCTGAATCTTAATTCCATTGATTCGAGCTTCCAATGCAACATACTCATCCGGCTCAAAGGCGGATATGACGGTATCTCCCAGATAGGTAATCAGTCCGCAGCTGTGTTCTTTTGCAAAGCGGTATAGGCTGGGAATCAGGGAACGGGACAGCAGTCTCTGATAGATGACCTCTCCCGTACGGCATTCAATTACCTTTGCTCCGTTAAAGCTAAGCAGATAGCCGCCATACTCCTCCATCCGAAGCTCCCTTTCTGCAGCTCGCATTCCGGGGGTAGGTCTGCCGGAAGCCAACACCAAATCATGTCCCTTAGCTGCCATCTCCCAGATGGCATTCTTGGTTGCCTGGGTGATTTCCTTTTTCGAATTTGTTAAGGTCCCGTCGATATCCAACACTAATACTTTCTTGTCCATCTTGTCTCCTTTGTGGGCTTATTTACGCTGTTTGTTTTCGTTTCATTTCTCTTACTACACTGATTGTCAGCGGCAAGGATAACACAAAGGCACAGACATCTGCTACACTTTGGCATACCTGCACGCCGAACAATCCTAAGAAGGTGGGAAGAATATAGATAAAAGGCAGGAAAAAGAGCCCCTGTCTCGCCGCAGCCAGCAGTGTGGCGCGAAATGCCTTCCCAATAGATTGCATCATCATATTACCCATAACCACAAAAACATTCAAGGGGAAAATAAGCCAATGAATCCTCATGGTTAAGGTGCCAATCTCTATGACCATAGGGTCTGCCTTGCGGAAGGTTGCTACTATAGGCTCTGCAAATACAAAGCCGAATACGGAAATCAGAATGAGAAACACAAAGCCTACCTTGATACAGAAAAAGAAGGCTTTTCGAACCCTCTCATAGAGCTTTGCTCCATAATTGATTCCGCAGACCGGCTGAAAGCCCTGCCCGAAGCCAATCAAAGCAGAATTTGCAAACATGGAAACCCTGTTCACAATAGACATAGCAGCGATTGCCGCATCCCCCATTCCGGGGCCGGCCAGCTCTCCGTAAAATCCTGCTGCCCTATTCAGGCTGACTTGCGCCACACTGGCTAAGCCCTGTCTGCACAGAGAGGGAATCCCTCCCCGAAATATCTCATAGAAGTATTCCCATTTCAGCTTAAACTTAGAGATACGAATGCGGATATTTCCGCTCCTATGAGTCATAAACAAAAGAATGCTAAAGCTGATAATCTGGCTGCAGGTTGTTGCCAGGGCAGCTCCTGCCACCTGCAAGTCCAGGACAAAGATAAAAATGGGGTCCAGAATCAGGTTGATAATCGCACCGGTAACAATCCCAATCATGGAAAAGGAAGCACTTCCCTGGAATCGAAGCTGATTGTTCAACACGAAGGAGGTCATAGTAAAGGGTGTCCCCAACAGAATAAAGCGAAGATAATCCTTCGTCAGAGGTAAAATGGTTTCCGTGGAGCCCAGAACTCTGGAAATTGGGTCCAAAAAAAGTAACCCCAAGGTGCCCAACAAAATACCCGTTCCAAAGGACAAAAACACTCCGTTTGCTGCCATTCCCTCTGCCTTTTCGAAATCCCCCGAACCAAGACACCGTGAGATATAGCTTCCGGAGCCATGACCATAGAAGAACCCACAAGCCTGAATCAACGCCATAACAGAAAAAACCACCCCTACTGCTCCCGTAGCCTGGGTGCTGATTTTCCCTACAAAAAAGGTATCTGCCATATTGTAAAAGGAAGTAATCAGCATACTGATTATGGTAGGAATCGCCATACTGCACACCAGTCGCGGAATCGGCGTGGTGGTCATATATTCCACTTTTTCCTCTCGATTCATTTTACCCACGTTCATGCTATTTCCTTTCTGGGCAGCATTAGGGACGGAGTTTTTTGTTGCTTATATCTGTCCCCTATGTTGCTATTTATGCGGTATTTTATTATATGATTTTAGCAAAGCAACATAGGGGACAGATATAAGCAACAAAAAACTCCGTCCCTAATGCTGCCATCTACAGGAAAGCCGGCTTGTAGCCGGCTTTCCTAAATAAACATCCTTCTTATTTGTTCAATCTTACTCTGCACTTTCCTCTTCGGTTTCTGCATTGCCTTCCTCTTCGGAAACGGTCTCAGACTCCTGAGCTGCAGCTTCCTCAGAAGCCTTCTGCTCTGCTTCCACCTTCAAGTAATTCAATTTTCCTTTAGAATCATTTACTACTATTGTTTCCGTTAAACCTTCAATATATTCCGTAACTCTGTCATTTGTAATAGTAGATTCAATCTCAGAATGCCAAAGTGGAGCACCTTCTCCTACATAGTACAGTAAATACTGGGTGTTTTCATCATACTCAACAACCCCTGCATCACCGGACTTTCTGCCTTCTGCGAAAATCCATTCATCAAAGACCTCACCTAAAGAATTCTTGCTGACATTCTCAAAGAGGCCGTCATTTTCATAGTCGGTAATGCCAATCTCCTTACCAAGCTGGATAAAGGCATCCTCTGTTCCACCCTTCTGGTTCCACTGCTCTAAGGCGGCCTGTCCGTCACCACTTAAGGCAATCACACGCACATTTGCAGTGGCTGACTCGTCACGATATCTCTTTTCAAAGGAGAGAACATAGTACTGATGATAATCATCATCGCGAAGAACTACGGTATCGGAGGCCTTCCTCTCTTCTGCAAAAAGCCAATCCTTGATGATCACATCCGCATTTACCCGACGAACATTTTCCTGCAGCTCACCATCATCTGCCACGGTCTCTTGTGCTTCCTCAGCCTGTGCCAGTGCAAGCTCCATAGCCTTCTCTATCTCAGCCTCGGAAGGAGTGTAGGCTGCATCCTCGTCTGTCTCGCTGCCCTCTTCCACCGGGTCAGCCAATTCCGTAGGTTCTGTAGGCAGCTCAGCCTTCACGATAACCTGTTTATAATCTACGGAGTCATACTCATCCTTGTTCTCCTCGTAGTAGGAAGTGATCTCTTCTTCAGAAGGAGCATTGTCCTTTGTAATCTTATCATTATAAGCAGATACAACCAACCCTTCCTTTACATAATCCTCAATTCTGGAGGCAGTAGCATAAGGACCAAATAGTCCCTTAAGATACTCTGTTGTCTTCATTCCCTCATCGGAAGCTGCCTGGGTCACATCCTCCATAAACTCCTGGTACTCTTCTTCAAGCGTATCATGCACAAAACTGTTCTTTTCCGCATCCTGCTTTAAGGCCTTGGAGCGCTTCAGGTTGTCTACTGTAAGCTGGTCAAAATAATCTGCCCAGGTTAATGTGTCTGAATACATTTGAGTCGAAAAATCCTGAGATACATCTAAGCCAAAATAACTTAAATAGTTTCCGTAGGTGTTGATATAATTATTCTTTACAATATTGTAATTATAATCATACTCAACCTTTGTAATCTTCTCCCCTGCTACCTCAATGTAAGAATTATGAATTGTCATATACGTGTTGATGGGAGCAATCAATACAAGGGCAACCACCACCAGCAAAAGTACCATCCCGCCAATTGCTGTAAGCTTCTTTTCCTTCTTCTCCTGTGCCTTCTCTCTTGCACGTCTCTCCATCTTTCGGTCGTATTTGGTAACAACCTTTTTTTCTGTTTCTTCTATTTTATCCTTCTTTGCCATCGGATATCTCCTTCCATGTGATGAAATACCGTATTATTCTAATATATTTTTATTGAAATGAAAAGAGATTTCATCATTTTTTCACATGTAGTGGTCCTGGGGACGCTAAATTCCGGCTCTTTTACTGTCCCCTGTGGCCCACCCTGTGACGAGTCGGGTAGCCGAGAGCCCCCATAGGTATCTTGTAATCACGCTGCGAATGTTTGTTTTTCTAAATACTTTGGCATACACAGTGATATCGTACGAGACCGTCGCCAATTCGCCGTCCTGGCTCAGTGGCGACTGCGTTCGACATCGTGTCGAACGCTCTCTTGGTATAGACAAAGTATTAAGAAAAACTACGCATTCTCCGCTAATCGATTACAAGATACCTATGGGGGCTCTCGGCTACCCGACTCGTCACAGGGTGGGCCACAGGGGACAGTAAAAGAGCCGGAATTTAACGTCCCCAGGACCACTTACCACCTATGATTTCTTATATTGTACCGGTGTCATTCCGCTGAATTTCTTGAAGAGACGGTTAAAGTGCTCCACATTTTCGTATCCTACGCTTAACGCAACATTTTCTACGGTCTGGTCCGTTTCTTTCAAGAGGTTCTTTGCCCTCTTCATTCTCTCATTGCGCACAACCTCCTGGAAGGTCATTCCGGATTTATCCTTAATATATTTGGACAGATAGGGCTTTGACAGGTGAAACTCCTCAGCCAGACTTTCTAATGTGACGTCCATATAGTTGGTCTGAATGGAGCTGATAATCTCCACCAATCTATCCTCTCGGCCTTCCTTGATATGCTGCTGCTTTGCCAGGCTGTTGGTGGCAGACACAAGGGCAGCAATGGAAGCCTTGATAATATCCTCGTCTACACCGACGCCCCAGTAAAGTTTGCCGTTGTTCATAATTCCCACATACGCTGCTGCTTTGGAGGAGGAACCCTTGGAAATGGCATGCTCTTCGTAAATGGAGAGCTCGTAATCCATTCCGAAATAGGTCTTTACCGCATTGCTTACAGCGTCCAAGCGGCCGTTTCCACTGGTTCTGATCACTCTTCTGTTCCCCTTCTGCTCAATGGTTACCTCTGCCTTGATTCCATTTTGCTGCACAAAGTGACACTCCGGAATATCAAATACCTCTCTGGGCAGAATATAGGTTTCTTCAAAGATAGAGTAAATCTCTTTGGGAAGGAGCTCCTGGTGTCTTCTGTCGGAAACACCCTTTACAAGATATCCTACCTCCTCCTTCATGGCATTGGGAAGAGCGAAGCCAAATTGATTCTTCAACACAAAAGCTACCCCGCCCTTGCCGGATACACTGTTGATACGGATGACATCTGATTCATACTCACGGCCCACATCAGAGGGGTCAATGGGAAGGTAAGGCACATCCCATCTCTTTCCTGTTTTTCCTTCCTTCAACCAGCTCATACCCTTGCTGATGGCATCCTGATGAGAGCCGGAAAAGGCGGTGAATACCAAATCTCCGGCATACGGTGTTCTCTCATGTACCTTCATGCCGGTAAATTTCTCGTAGGCTTCCCGAATCTGCATGATGTTAGAAAAATCCAAGCCACTATCCACACCGTGGGTAGCCATATTCATTGCTACTGTGACAATATCCACATTTCCGGTTCTTTCGCCATTGCCAAACAGGGTTCCTTCCACTCTGTCTGCTCCTGCTAATACACCAAACTCTGCATCACTGACACCGCAGCCTCTGTCATTGTGAGGATGCACGCTCAGCACAACACTGTCGCGATATTTTAAATTCTTGTGCATATACTCAATCTGGCTTGCAAATACATGGGGCATAGCAACCTGTACCGTGGAGGGAAGATTGATGATGGCCTTGTTTTCCGGGGAAGGCTGCCAAACATCCAGCACAGCATTACATACATCCAAAGCGTAATCTACCTCTGTCTGGGAAAAGCTTTCCGGGCTGTACTCAAAGGTAAAGTTGCCCTCTGTCTCCTCCGCTAACTTCTTTAACAGCTGAGCTCCGTCTACGGCAATCTTCTTGATTTCATCCTTATCCTTTTTGAACACCTGCTCTCTCTGCTCAACAGAAGTGGAGTTATACAAATGAATTACAGCGTGAGGAGCACCCTTAACCGCGTCGAAGGTTTTCTTTATGATATGTTCTCTTGCCTGGGTCAAAACCTGAATTGTCACGTCCTCAGGAATCATATTCTTCTCAATTAGGGCGCGGATAAAATTGTATTCGGTGTCAGAAGATGCCGGGAAGCCTACCTCAATCTCCTTAAATCCAATGTCCACTAAAATCTTGAAAAATGCCAATTTATCTTCCAGGCTCATAGGGTCGATAAGGGCCTGATTTCCATCTCGGAGATCTACACTACACCAAATCGGAGCCTTTTCTATGGTTTCCTTTTGAACCCAGTCATAAGTCACCACCGGTGGCATATGGTAGGTCTTGTGATACTTCTCGCTAAAATTTGTCTTTGTCATATTGAATCCTTCTTTCTGTTTCCTATAATAATTGCTTCCTAATTCAGAAATTGTTTTCTATTAAAGTTTTCTTACTAGCTATATGGTTGTTGCTTACTTAACGTTGCTTCTTAATCTTATAAGTTGTTTCTTACTTAAGGTTATTTCCTAGTATTATATCATCACTTAAATATTAATAGCTCTTTCTCAATAAAAAGGTTGTTTCTTGCTAAATGTTGTTTCCTAATAATGACATAAAACGATGTTAACATAGATGATTGCTTAATTCAAGTATCATAT
>CAMAHO010000025.1 GCA_945834545.1 uncultured Lachnospiraceae bacterium
CTTCGATAGCCTTTGCTCTTAAGATTGTGGAAGTATTTGCCGGGAAGGAGACAACAGAGTCCTTAGGGAAGAAGATTGTATACAAGGGCTAGCGATTAGAGTCAAGAATAATGCCCTAAACCCACGAGAGCGAATTCTCCTAGGAACTATGGAGGCTTTTAAGGAGAAGGGCTTGAAGTTTACCATGGATGATTTGGCGAAAAGCCTGTGCATGAGCAAGAAGACTCTATACAAGTATTTCAGAGATAAAGAGGAACTGTTTCTGGCAATGGTGGAGTATATGTTTGATTCTATTGCAGAGAGCAAGAGAGAGGTTCTTAAGAGTCGGGGAGATACATTGGAAAAGATCAGACGGATCTTAGGTGTTATGCCGGAGGGCTACAGCAATTTGGATTTGAGACAGCTATATGGTCTTCGGGCGGACTATCCGGAAATCTACAAGGAAGTAGAAAAAAGATTGGAAAGCGGTTGGGAGGAAACCATGGAACTTCTGCAGCAGGGGATGGAGGAAGGAGTGATTCGAAAGCTGCCGCTGTGCTTGGTGAAGCTTATGATGGAAGCCACCTTGGAGCAGTTTTTTCAGCGGGACATTCTGATTCAAAATAACCTGACCTATCAACAAGCTCTTGACGAGGTTATCGACATTTTAGTAGATGGAATACGGTCTACATAACAACAAAACGATGAAAGCAGAGCCATCGGGGATACAGAAAAAAACGAAAAAGAGCAGAGCCACCGGGAATATAGAAAAACGGGAAAAACAGAACCACCGGGGACACTAAAAAAGCCGGAAATTACCGTCCCCAGGACCCCCCCTTGACAGAAAAGCATAAAAGCACTATAATACACTACGGTAAAAAGATTTTTTTATTTGAGAGTGGCGCGAGCCACTCTCAATTGTTTGTAGGAGGAAAACAGAAGAATGTCAAAAAAGGAAACCTACGAAACCAAAACCGAAGAGCTTCTGCTACCTATCACAGAGCGTTTCGGCGTAGAGATTTACGATGTGGAATACGAGAAGGAAGGGGCCGACTATTATCTCAGAGCCTATATAGACAAGCCGGAGGGCGTGGACATCCTGGATTGTGAAAAGGTTAGCAGGGCGTTGTCGGATGCCCTGGATGAGGCGGATTTTATACCGGACGCCTATATTTTGGAGGTTAGCAGCCCGGGCCTGGGACGAACCTTAAAAAAGGATAAGCATCTGGAAAAGAGTATTGGTAAAGAAGTGGAGATAAAGCTTTACAAGCCCTTGGAAAAGCAAAAGGAGTTTTCCGGTATCTTAAAAAGCTTTGACAAGGATACCCTGGTGATTACCATGGGTGAGCAGCAAATGGAATTTCGACGCAGTGACATAGCATTGGTACGCTTGGCGCTGGATTTTTAACACATAATAGGCAATTAGCCGGAATGGAGGAAATGATGAACAAGGAATTAATGGAGGCGTTGGATTTACTGGAGAAGGAGAAGGGCATCAGCAAGGAAGTGTTGTTTGATGCAATTGAGAACTCTCTGATCACAGCATGCAAGAATCACTTTAAGAAAAATGATTCTTCCAAAGAAAAGGAAGAAAAGGCAGACAATTTTCATGTTGAAGTAGACCGAGAGAATTGTGAATTTAAGGTGTGGGCTGAAAAAGAGGTAGTAGCTACTCAGGATGATGTTTTGGATCCGAACCTTCAGATTTGCTTGGAGGAGGCAAAGGAGATTTTCGCCGGAGCAGAGGTTGGAAACAACCTGAATGTTCCCATTAAGTCCAAGGAGTTCAGCCGAATCGCAGCGCAGAATGCTAAGGGAATTATCATGCAGAAAATTCGTGAAGAGGAGCGCTCCATTGTATTTAATCAGTTCTATGAGAAGGAGAAGGATGTTGTTACCGGTGTAGTACAGCGCTTTATCGGAAAAAATATCAGTATCAACCTTGGCAAAGCAGATGCTATGCTGAGTGAGGCGGAGCAGGTTCCCGGGGAAACCTTCAGACCCAATCAGAGAGTGAAGGTTTATGTTCTGGAAGTGAAGAATGCCACAAAGGGTACCCGCATCAATGTAAGCCGTACCCATCCGGAGCTGGTGCGCAGACTCTTTGAGGCAGAGGTGACTGAAATCCGGGATGGCATTGTGGAGATTAAGAGCATTGCCAGAGAGGCCGGCAGCCGTACCAAGATTGCCGTTTGGAGCAATGACCCCAATGTAGATGCAGTAGGTGCCTGCGTTGGTATGAACGGAGCCAGAGTCAATGCCATTGTGGAGGAGCTTAACGGCGAAAAGATTGATATTGTGAACTGGGATGAGAACCCTGCTAATTTGATTCAGAATGCATTATCCCCTGCTAAGATTGTAGTTGTATTTGCAGATCCGGACGAAAAGACAGCAAAGGTTGTTGTTCCGGATTATCAGCTCTCCCTGGCAATTGGTAAGGAGGGACAGAACGCGAGACTGGCTGCAAGATTGACCGGATATAAGATTGATATCAAGTCTGAAACCCAGGCGAAGGATGCTCCCGGCTTCCGCTATGAGGATTACCTGGATGACGATGAGTATGATGAAGGAGATGGAGACTACGAAGAGTAGGCTTTCTTTGGAGGGAATGGATGGCAAAAAAAGATCCTTTGAGACAATGTGTAGGTTGTGGTGAAGCAAAATCCAAAAAAGAACTGATGCGTGTGATTAAGACCGCGGAAGGAGAAATTAGTTTGGATTTTACAGGAAAGAAGAATGGCCGAGGCGCATATTTATGTAAGAGTAAGCTTTGCTTGCAGCAGGCCAGAAAAAATAAAGGGCTGGAGCGTTCCTTTAAGATGAGTATTCCAAAGGAAATCTATGACAGCTTGGAAAAGGAGTATGATGCACTTGAAACCGAATAAGGTATTATCGCTTCTTGGCATTGCAATGAAAGGAAATAATCTTGTCAGCGGCGAGTATCAAACCATGGAGGCTGTGAGGAACGGGACTGCATGGCTTGTGCTGGTAGCGAAGGATGCATCAGAGAATACCAAGAAACTGTTTCACGACAAATGCTCATTTTATGAGGTAACCATTATGGAATATGGCTCAAAGGAAGACTTGGGCCGGGCAATCGGTAAAGACCTGCGTTCCAGCATTGCAATTTGCAATGAAGGGATTTCAAAGGCAGTACAGGCGGCGATTGTTGGACAACAGAACCAGAGTGCTGATGGCGAATAACGCAGGAGAGAAATGGAGGCAAGCATGGCGAAAATGAAGGTACATGAACTCGCAAAACTGGTAAATAAACAAAGCAAAGAAGTCATCTCTTTTCTACAGGAAAAGGGAATTGAAGTGAAGGCAGCTCAGAGTAGTGTAGAGGAGGATGCTGTAATATTGGTAAAGAAAGCATTTGGCACAGAGGAAACGCCTAAGGCAGAGGCACCTAAGGTGGAAGCACCTAAGGCGGAGGCACCTAAGGCGGAGGCACCTAAGGCAGAGGCACCTAAGGCGGAAGCACCTAAGGCAGAAGCACCTAAGGCAGAGGCGCCTAAGACAGAGAATCAGGAGCCTAAGAAAAAGAAGAAAATTATTATTGTAAATAATCAGCAGAATTCCAGAATGGCCGGCGGAAGACCGGGGAATGGAAATCCGGGACTAAGACCCGGGGGAAACAATGCATCTTATGGAAACAATAATTCCTATGGCAATAACAGGCAGGGTGGCTACGGTAACAATCAGAGTGGCTACAGACAGGGTGGAGCTCAGCCGGCACGAACACCGATTAAGCCTCTGACACCTCCCTCCCCCACTCCCACGGTTCAGATGCAGCCCAATAATCCGAGCCCGGTTAAGAAACCAATCCGCCCAGAGGAGAGAAAGGTGGAGCAGGTCAGCCCTGCTGTAGCAGCTGAACCTGTGGCAAGACCTCAGACGACAGCACAGGAACAGGACAGAAGGCCTGCAAACCAGGGGAACACCAGACCTGAGGGCGGACAGAGAACTTATCAGGACCGCAATCAGGATAGACCTCAGAATAGAAATCAGGATCGCCCCAGAGAGAATTCCAGATTTGGCAATAACGGTCAGGGACGAAATGAAGGTGGTCGTCCTCAGTCCGATCGTGGTTTTGGAGGACGTGACGGTCAAAGACCCGGTAACAGAGAGGGCCTTAACCGCGACAACAGACAGGGTCAGAGAGGCTTTGGAGGTCGTGACGGCGGCTTCAATAAGGACGGCGGATTCGGCAAAGACGGCGGCTTTAACAAGGATAAGGACAGCTCCTTTAACCGTGGCGCAAGACCCGGACAGGGTGGCCCTTCCAGAGATAAGAAGGCATCTTCGGGCTTTGAAACCTCAGCGAAGGACATGGAAAAGAAGCGTGAGGAAGATAAGAGACGAATCAACCAGGAGAAGGATAAGAGAAACAAAAAAGACTATATGTATGAGGAGGACGAGGCATTAAAGAACAAGCCCGGCCGCTTCATAAAGCCTGAAAAGAAGAAGGAAGAGGCAGTAGAAGAGCAGATTAAGGTCATCGTCATTCCGGATACAATTACCATTAAGGACTTGGCAGATAAGATGAAGATCCAGGCCTCTGCAATTGTAAAGAAGCTCTTCCTGGAGGGGAAGATTGTCACAGTCAACCAGGAAATCAGTTACGAGGATGCAGAGAATATTGCTATGGAGTACGAGATTCTCTGTGAAAGAGAAGTCAAGGTTGACATCATTGAGGAGCTTCTTAAAGAGGAAGAAGAGGCAGAAGAGAATCTGGTTGAAAGACCTCCGGTTATCTGCGTTATGGGTCATGTTGACCATGGTAAGACCTCCCTTTTGGATGCTATCCGTAAGACCAATGTAACAGACAAGGAAGCAGGCGGTATTACCCAGCATATTGGTGCTTATACTGTAAATGCCGGAGGCAGGAGCATTACCTTCCTGGATACTCCCGGTCACGAAGCCTTCACCGCCATGCGTATGCGTGGTGCAAACGCTACGGATATTGCAATCCTTGTAGTAGCTGCAGATGATGGTGTTATGCCTCAGACCATTGAAGCAATCAACCATGCAAAGGCAGCCGGTATTGAAATCATCGTTGCAGTGAATAAAATCGATAAGCCCTCTGCAAACATTGACCGTGTAAAGCAGGAGCTTACTGAGTATGAGCTCATCTCTACGGACTGGGGCGGCACAACCGAGTTTATCCCTGTTTCCGCTAAAACCGGTGAGGGCATTGACAATTTGTTAGAGACAATTCTGTTGACAGCGGATATTTTGGAGCTTAAGGCAAATCCTAAGAGAAAGGCGAGAGGTCTTGTTATCGAAGCCCAGCTGGATAAGGGTCGTGGTCCGGTAGCTACCATATTGGTACAAAAGGGTACCCTTCATGTGGGTGACTTCATTTCCGCCGGTATGTGCTACGGCAAGGTTCGTGCCATGGTGGATGACAAGGGACGGAGAGTGAAGGAGGCAACCCCTTCTACCCCTGTAGAGATTCTGGGCCTTTCCGATGTACCTAGTGCAGGTGAAGTGTTCCTGTCACATGACTCTGATAAGACAGCTAAGAATTATGCAGAAACTTATAAGGCACAGAATAAGGAAAAGATGCTGGAGGAAACCAAGGGTAAGATGTCCCTGGATGACCTGTTCTCACAGATTAAAGAGGGCAATCTAAAGGAGCTGAATCTGATTGTCAAGGCAGATGTACAGGGTAGCGTGGAGGCTGTAAAGCAGTCCCTGACAAAGCTTTCCAACGAGGAGGTTTTGGTAAAATGTATTCACGGTGGTGTTGGTGCCATCAATGAATCCGATGTTACCCTGGCCAGCGCCTCCAATGCAATCATCATTGGCTTTAATGTCAGACCGGATGCTACAGCAAAGGAAACTGCCGAGCGCGAGGGCGTTGATGTTCGTCTCTACAGAGTCATCTATCAGGCTATTGAGGATGTTGAAGCAGCCATGAAGGGCATGTTAGACCCTGTCTTTGAGGAAAAGGTCATCGGTCACGCTGAGGTTCGACAGATCTTCAAGGCTTCTGCAGTTGGTAACATTGCCGGTTCCTATGTGTTGGATGGTGTCTTCCAGAGAGACTGCAAGATTCGCATTACCAGAGAGGGTGAACAAATCTATGAGGGTGCTCTGGCAAGCTTAAAGAGATTTAAGGATGATGTAAAGGAAGTAAAAGCCGGCTTTGAATGCGGTCTCGTATTTGAAGGCTTTGACAAGATGGAAGAGCTGGATATCGTGGAAGCTTACATTATGGTGGAGGTTCCCAGGTAAGGCTTTGAGGAAAGAAGTATATGAGAAAAAACAGTATTAAGAATACCCGTATTAACGGGGAGGTCCAAAAGGAACTTGCAAATCTGATACGTGGGGAGATAAAAGACCCACGCATCAGTCCCTGGACCAGTGTGGTTGCAGTGGAGGTGGCTCCGGACCTTAAGAGCTGTAAGGCGTATATCAGCGTCTTAGGCTCAGAGGAAGCCAGGATAGATACCTTAAAGGGATTAAACAGTGCTGAGGGATATATCCGCAGGCAATTAGCCAGAAACTTAAATTTGAGAAATACTCCTGAGATTACCTTTGTCATGGACCAATCCATCGAATATGGTGTCAATATGGCCAAGAAGATAGACGAAGTGATTGCTCAGGATGCAGCAAAGGATGTGCATAGTCATGAATCTGATGAAGGAATGTGAGGGCGCAAAAACCATCGGTATCAGCGGACATATCCGTCCTGACGGAGATTGTGTGGGTTCCTGTCTTGCCTTGTATCAGTATCTGAAAAAGCGGTTGCCAGTAGCTTCGGTGGAAGTTTTTCTGGAAAATCCTCCCAAGGATTTTCAGGACATCAAGGGCTTTGATGAGATACAGGAGCCGGGAGAGGTCAGGGAGCCTTTCGATGTTTTCTTTATTTTGGACAGTGTGCCGGAGAGAACAGGGAAGGCCTACGACTATTTCCGGAGTGCAAAAAGGAAGGTCAACATTGACCATCACGGCACAAATACCGGCTGCGGGGATTCCTTTTTGGTTCGCCCGGAGGTGGGTTCTGCCAGTGAGGTGGTCTATGATTTGATGGAGGAGTCCTATGTGGATCAGGATATCGCTATGAGTATCTATATAGGAATGATTCACGATACCGGCATCTTTCAGTATTCCAACACCTCGCCGGAAACTCTCAGAAAGGCGGCTCGTTTGATAGAATATGGCTTTGATTTTCCGGGCATTATCGAAAAGACCTATCATGCCAAAACCTATCTCCAGTCCCAGATTATGGGAAGAGCTCTGATGGAGAGTGTGCGCTTTATGGACGGGCATTGTGTGGTCAGTGTGGTGGACAGGAAGGTCATAAATTTCTATCAGGTGGAGCCAAATGATTTTACCGGCATTGTAAATCAGCTTCGGTATATTACCGGAGTGGACTGCGCTATTTTCATGTATGAATGTGGCGTGCAGGAATATAAAATCAGTCTTCGCACTACTGAAAAGGTAGACGCAGCAGCAGTTGTGTCGCATTTCGGTGGTGGCGGACACAAAAGGGCAGCAGGCTGTACCATGCTTGGCAGCTCCCACGATTGTATCAATAACCTTTCTTATTACATAGAACAGGAATTGGAGAAGGAACATGCTTAATGGAATTATTTCCATCTATAAGGAAGCCGGCTATACCTCTCATGATGTGGTGGCAAAAATGCGAGGTATCTGCAGGCAGAAAAAAATAGGTCACACCGGCACCCTGGACCCCCAGGCTACCGGTGTGCTTCCGGTTTGTCTGGGCAGTGGCACGAAACTGTGTGATATGCTGACCGAGAAGGAGAAAGAGTACAAGGCGGTTATGCTGCTTGGAGTGACCACAGATACACAGGATACCACCGGCCGGGTGCTATCCGAAAAAACAGTGACTGTAACGGAGGAACAGGTGGAGCAGGCCTGTAGGAGCTTCCTGGGGAAGTACCAGCAGGTTCCCCCTATGTATTCCGCGCTGAAGGTGAATGGCAAGAAGCTGTATGAGCTTGCCAGAGAGGGAAAAGAGGTAGAGAGAAAGGCCAGAGAGGTGGAGATACTTGACTTGCAGATACTTTCTGTGCAGCTACCCCGGGTGGAATTTCTGGTGCGCTGCACCAAAGGTACCTATATCAGAACACTTTGCACCGATATCGGGGAAAAGCTTGGCTGTGGAGCCTGTATGGAAAGCTTGCTGCGGACGAAAGTGGGAAGCTTTGATCTGGAACATAGTGTGACTCTGTCTCAGCTGGAAGATCTTCGGGATGAGGGGCGGGTAGACAGCGTGCTGTTTCCGGTGGAAAAGGCTTTTGAACAAACAGCCTTCCTTACAGTGAAGGAAGAGTTTTCAAAACTCTTGCATAACGGAAATCCTCTTACTGTTAATCAGCTGTTGGAGGAAAGAAGAGAACCGGCAGGAGTGTGGGTCAGGATGTACAGCCCGGAGGGGCGTTTTATGGCAGTCTATACGTATGATGAGCAAAAAGGCAGATACCAGCCGGTAAAAATGTTTTTGGAGGAAGAGTGAAGGTGGAACGTTTTTATGGAACCACTGATTTTCAGATAAGTACAGCTACAGCAATCGCCATTGGAAAGTTTGATGGGGTTCATCTGGGACATCAGAAGCTGCTGCAGGAAATCGTTGAGCAAAAGAAGTATGGGCTTAAGGCCTGCGTGTTTACCTTTGATCCCTCACCGGCTTCCTTCTTTGGGTTTTCTGACGGGAAGGAGCTTTGCACTCCTGAGGAGAAGAGGAAGCTTTTGGAGCAAGCTGGGGTTGATATCCTGATAGAATATCCCTTGAATGAAAACACCGCCGGTGTTGCTCCGGAGGCATTTGTGAGGGATATCTTGGTTGGAAAGCTGCAGGTAGCCTACCTGGCTGCAGGGGAGGATTTATCCTTTGGCAAGGGAGGAAAAGGAAATTGGCAGCTGTTAGAGAAACTCCAGTCAGAATACGGTTATGAATTAAAACGGATAGAAAAGGTGTCCAAGGGCGGACAGATTGTCAGCTCTACACGAATCCGGGATTTGGTGGAGAAGGGATGTGTGGAGGAGGCAGCAGACCTGCTGGGAAGGCCTTACAGCTTTGAGGGAGAAGTGGTTATGGGGAACCAGATTGGAAGAACCTTGGGCTTTCCTACTGTGAATCTGGAAATTGGGACTACAAAACTATTGCCCCCCTTTGGCGTTTATGCTACAACAGTATCATGGAATGGGCACTGCTATGAAGCCATCAGCAATATCGGGGAAAAGCCCACGGTAAGTGAGGAAAGAAAACCCGGCATAGAGTCCTATTTATACGATTTTGACCGGAATCTGTACGGGGAGAAGGTCAAGGTGGAGCTTCTGCATTTTCGCAGGAGTGAAAGAAGATTTTCAGGTCTGGAGGAATTGAAAGCACAGCTTGAAAGAGATAAAGAACGTCATTGATATATGGGAAAGGAGATTGATCATGTCGTTAGAGGTGAAGGAACTAGTAAAAAGCTATGGAGAAAAGGTGGTGGTAGATCACCTTTCTTTTGCACTGAAGGAGCCGGGGGTGTATGCTCTTTTGGGAACCAACGGAGCAGGAAAAACCACTTCCATCCGTATGATTCTGGGTATGTTATCCAAGGACGGCGGAGAGGTTCTGTGGAAGGGGGAGCCCCTGGATACTTCCAAGGTCAATATCGGTTATCTGGCTGAGGAAAGAGGGCTATATCCTAAGTATTCCCTCATGGACCAGCTGTTGTACTTTGCAAAGCTTAAGGGAGTAAATAAGGAGGAGGCCAAAAAGAGAATTGCGTACTGGGCCTCCAGGTTAGAGGTTGAGGAGTATCTGTATCCTAAGACCACCAAGGGAAAGAAGAAGGAGAAGCCAAAGACGGCTGAGCAGCTTTCCAAAGGAAATCAACAAAAGATCCAGCTCATGTCAGCTCTGATCTCTGACCCGGAATTAATCGTGTTTGACGAGCCTCTAAGCGGCTTGGACCCGGTTAATACAGACTTATTTAAGGGCATTATCCGAGAGGAAATCGAGAAGGGCAAATATTTGATTATGTCCTCTCATCAGATGGCTACCATAGAGGAGTTCTGTAAGGATATCACCATCCTAAACAGAGGAGAAGTTGTACTGCAGGGAGACTTAAACGAAATCAAAAAGGGCTACGGCAGAGTCAACCTCTTTGTAAAGTGCGATGAAGCCTTCGGCGAGATTGTGGAGAAACATGGTTTGACGGTTATCAGCGATACGCCTGACGGGATGCAGCTTAAGGTATCCGGGGAAGAAGTGGCACAGGCCTTTTTGAGTGATTTGCTGGCAGCAGGGAAAAATGTGGTCAGATTTGAGCTTAGAGAGCCCTCCCTTCACGAAATCTTTGTAGAAAAGGTGGGAGGCAATCATGAAGAAGAGTGATTTTCTGGGTTGGAAGGAGGTTTTTGCCTTTTCCTTCGAACAAGGGGTAAAGGAAAAGGCCTTTGTGGTTTTCCTTGTGATTATGTTTCTGGTCATGCTTCTTGCAACACCTGTCACAACCTTTTTTAAGCAGGATGATGGGGAAGTAAAGAGCAGCAGTATCCGGACCTTACAGGTATATGACCTGACAGGATTGCCCATTGCGTATGCAGAGGCAAAGCTTCAGGATGGCTATGATAAGGTTCAGGTGGTTTTGGCCGGAACCACTTTGGATGCTTATGAGACATATGTAGAAAAATTGGCAAAGGAAGAGGCAGAGGCTGCTTTGGCAGTCAAGGTGGAGTATTCCCCAGAGCAGGGCTTTGTACTTACCTATGTAAAACCGGCGGAAGGCGTGGAAGAGGAGGATGCCGAGGGCCTGGCAGACCAGTTTACGGCCTATTTTGAGCTGGCTAAGCTGACGGCGATTGATGTCACCATAGAACAGTATGCCTTCTTAAATCGTCCGGTAAATACAGAGAGCGTATTCTTAAATGCGTCCGGTGAGGTGGTTCCTCCCTCTCAGGAGGAAAGCATTTCCCTGGATCAGTATTACATATTGTTGGCGGGAATCGTCATCATAACCTTATTTGTGTCCTTTAGTGGCGGAAACATAGCAACCTCCATTGTGACGGAAAAGTCCACCAGGGTCATCGAATATCTGATGATTAATGTGAGACCTATGGCTCTGTTAACCGGCAAGATTTTGGGCAGCCTAGCCCTTACAGTAGTGCAGTTTGGGGTCATCGGTATTGGATATGTGGGTTCAAAGTATCTTACTTCAGCCCTATTTGGAGAGCAGACTCAGACAGAGTCCTCCTTCCTGGAGTTTTTGGTCAACATAGATTTGTTCAGTGCCATAACGGCAGCCGTTATGATTCTCGCCGGAATCCTTATCTTTGCTATATTAGCCGGCCTGGCAGGTGCTTCTGCCAGCAAGCTGGAGGAGACTCAGGAGTCTATGAAGCTGTTTCAAATGGCGATGCTGGTAGGTACCTACGGCGGTATTTTCCTGTGTATTATGCAGCTCACAGGAATGAATGCGGAATTGTTGGTTTCAATCTTCAGTCTGATCCCTATCTTTGCACCGTTTATTGTGCCTGCTAATCTTTTGCTGGGAGAAATCTCAGTGGGCTATGCATGGATTAGCATTGTTCTGACCCTGGCAGTGGGTGCTGCCTTGTTCTGGTTTGCGGCCAGAGTATATGAGGCCTTGATTTTCCATACCGGAAAGGTGCTGAAGCTTAAGGATATCATAGGCATTGCCAAGGCCAGACGAGGTGTTTCGGACAGAAAGGGGGAGTGCTAAATGAAAAAGGGTTTATATGCCGGTTGGAAAGATGTGTACTCCTTTACCATGAAGCAGACTGCAGATGATAAATACAGGAAAAGTACAGTGATTATCGCTATCATTTTGCTTCTGATTGGCGCTGCCATCAGCATTGTCATGGCCTTTGTACAGAAAAGAAATGACGACTATGTATCTCCCATAAGCAAGGTCTATGTGGTGGATGACAGTGGACTTACAAATCTGTATCTGGATGGCTTTGCAGCAGGAAAGGAAGAGACCTTCCCCAATGTGAGCTTTGTTCCCGGAGGCAGCACTGCCCAGGAGGCTGTGAAAAGCTTAGGCACAGAAGAAACTTCCGTGATTATGCATCTGGAGGAACAGACGGGGGATGCCCCCTCTTATCTCATTCGTGTACTGATACCGGAAAACAGCCAGGTGTCGGAATCTGATGCAGAGAAACTGGCAGATGAGATGGTTTATGTAATGCAACAGAGCAAGCTGTTTAGTCTGGATATCCCGGTGGAAAAGCTTGCAGTAGCCTTAAGCCCTGTAAGTGATGAGCTTATGACAGCGGGAAAGGAAGAACAGAGTGTGGGAGAAGAGCTGGTGCAGATGCTCCTGCCTATGGTTTTGATGCTCTTTACATACTTTATGGTCATCCTCTATGGAATGACTATGGGAAATGTGGTCAGTGTAGAAAAGTCCTCCAAGCTTATGGAGATGATTTTGACTCTGACAAAGCCCTATGGTTTGATTCTGGGAAAGGTTCTTGCCCTGGCCGTTTCTGCCCTGGTGCAAATCGTGCTCTGGATTCTGGGCTTTGTGGGAGGGTTCTTCCTGGGGGATTATCTGGCAGACAGCCTGATTTATCCCGGATACACCAATTATCTGTTGGATGTGTTTGAACTCTTGGCGACGAAGAATACGGGAAGTGCGTTCAGCATACCGGCACTGTTGTTGGGCTTTGTGCTGTTCCTGGCCGGTTTTGTATTGTTTAGCGCCATTGCAGCCTTAGTTGCGTCCTTTGCCACCAAGGCAGAGGAACTGTCAACGGTTATGGGGTATTACCAGATACTGACGGTAGCAGCCTTCTTTGCTTCTTATATGCTGCCTATGCAGGAAAAGGAATGGATTAACACGATTTTAAGAATAGTGCCCTTTACCTCGGCATTTATCTTACCTGGAGACCTGATTGTAGGAAGAATTACCTTGCTGCAGGGAGGCTTATACGGAATGATTTTACTGGTAACCGTTTTGGTAATGTGCTATTTTGCCGGAATGGTGTATAAGAACCAGATCTTTAATAAGGGAAAGAATTTGTTGGAAATATTTGGAAAGAAGAACAAAACAGGCGCTTGATTTTCTGATAATTTTTACCAACACACCATTGCAAGTTTCGACAATTTCTAATACAATAAGTGGTGATGTGCAATCGTGCACATCACCACTTTGTCTTTCAAGCGAAAGGATATGCGATATGGGTATGATTATTGAGATGGCCGGAGGCCTTGGACTGTTTTTGTTTGGAATGTCGATTATGAGTGAATCCATTGAAAAGGTGGCTGGCGCGAAGCTAAGAAGGATCTTAGAGATATTTACCTCAAATCGTTTTATGGGTATTATCGTAGGTATTGTATTTACCGGTATTATCCAATCCTCATCAGCTTGTACGGCCATGGTGGTCAGCTTTGTAAATGCCGGTCTGATGAATCTGTATCAGGCGGCGGGGGTTATCCTGGGAGCCAATATCGGTACCACGGTAACTTCTCAGTTAGTATCCTTTAATCTCTCGGCGGTTGCTCCGGTTATTCTGTTGTTCGGTGTACTCATTACCATGTTTTGTAAAAAACAAAATATTAAGGAAATGGCTGGTATCATTATCGGCTTTGGTATCCTGTTTGTAGGCCTGAATACCATGAAGGATGCTATGAGTGCCGTTCGTGATGTAAAAGAGGTGACGGATATTTTAATGTCTCTGAAAAATCCTCTGTTGGCGATTTTGGTAGGTACTGTGTTAACCTCCATCATCCAAAGCTCCTCGGTAACTGTCAGCATTGTTCTTTTGATGGCAAGCCAGGATTTGCTGGAGCTTCCCATTACCTTATATATCATCCTAGGCTGTAATATCGGTGCTTGTACCACAGCTCTGTTGGCATCCCTATCCGGAAAGAAGGATGCGAAGAGAGCAGCCCTGATTCATTTTTGGTTTAATGTCATTGGTACGATTATGATTTATATTGTGCTTCAGTTTGCAATGGAGCCGGTGATTGCCCTGATTGGCTCAATCTCTTCTGACAATGGAAGATTTGTTGCAAATGCGCATACCATCATCAAGATTGTACAGGTTATTGTAATGATTCCTTTTATCAAGCCCTTGGTCAAGTTGGCAAGTGTCTGCGTACCGGGGCAGGACGAGAAGGTCTTTTACAGAGAGGACCATCAGCTTAAGTACATTGGCGAGAAGGTGGTCTTCAATCCGGCTACTGCAGTGGTAGAAGTTGTAAAGGAAATGGACCGTATGGCTTCTCTGGCAGCCGAGAACCTAAACCGAGCAATGAATGCCTTAATTACGCTGGATGAGGAGGATATTGAGGAGGTTTACAAGGTTGAGGAGAACATTAATTTCTTAAACCATGCCATCACGGAGTACCTGGTGAAGATTAATCAGAGTCCCCTGCCTATTGAGGACTTAAAGAGCATCGGTGGACTGTTCCATGTGGTAAATGATATCGAGAGAATTGGCGACCATGCAGAAAACGTGGCTGACGCAGCCCGAAGCCGCAAGCAGTCCGGCGTCGCTATCAGCAAGGAAGCTCAGAAGGAGCTGGGGGAGATGCTGGACATGGTAAATACCATTGTACGTTATGCAGTAGATATGTTTGTCAAGGATGATGATTCGCATATGCAGGAGATTATCGACCTGGAGAATAGAGTAGATGAGCTGGAGCGAGCTCTTCAGCAGGCCCATGTCACCCGACTCACCAAGGGAGAATGTACACCGGAAGCCGGCATGATATTTGCGGATGTCATTTCCGGCCTGGAGAGAGTAGCTGACCACGCAACGAATATTGCCTTTGCTATTCATTCCCAAGAGGAATCGGAGGGGGCTGCTGTGACCCATTGACAGTTTTTTCCATTGACATGAATGAGAAATATTTATATAATATTTTCGTAACAATTTTGAAACAATTTTGGAGTTCACTAAGATGAAGAAGAGACTGTTGCTTTTGCTTTCAGGGTCGGTTTTCCTCCTGGGAGCAAATCCTATAGAAGCGTTTGCCAAAGAAAATCCGGTTTTGGGTTGTGCCGGTGTGGAGTTGGTGTTGAATTTAAATGGCACGGAGGAAGAATATATTCAGGCAGCCAACGATGCAGTGGGTGCCTTGTGGGGCTATACCAATCTGGGAATGTGCAATGTGGAGAGCGGTAACCTGAATGTGCGTAAGGAGCCTTCCGCGGAAGGAAAGCTTGTGGGTAAAATGCGCAGGAATGATGCTTGCGAAATACAGGACACAAAAGATGGCTGGTACCATATCCGTTCCGGTGAAGTAGAGGGATATGTGAAGGCAGAATACCTCCTGGCAGGATTAGATGCAAAGCAGAGAGCAGACAGTGTCATTACAACCGTTGCCATTGCTAAGGTGGATGGACTCAATGTGAGAAGAGAAGCCTCTAAGGACAGTCCGGTGGTGACTCAGGTAGCAAAGGGAGAGACTATGGACTACCTTGAAACAGCAGGGGACTGGGTAAAGATTGAGATTGACGGCGAACCCGCCTATGTCGCTACAGAGTATGTCTCTGTAGAGGAGAGTCTGAATACTGCAATTACTATGACAGAGCTTCTGTACGGTCAGGGTGTCTCTGATTTGCGCGTAGATATGGTGGAATACGCAAAGCAGTTTATCGGGAATCCTTATGTATGGGGTGGGACAAGCCTGACAAAGGGCGCTGATTGCTCCGGCTTTGTGTTAAGTATCTATAAGAAATTCGGCATCAAGCTCAGTCACTCCTCCAGAGCTCAGGCGAAGGAAGGCAAAAAGATTGCATATAAGGATATTCTTCCCGGCGATTTGGTGTTTTACGGTTCTCCCACAATCAGCCATGTGGCCATGTACATTGGAGGCGGCAAGGTGATTCATGCAGCTAGTCCCAAGCAGGGAATTATCATAAGCAAGTATAATTATCATACTCCCGTGAAGTATGTGCGGATTATCAAAGATTAAAGAATCTGCTTTACAAGCAGAGTGTAGTGTGGTATCATATGCTAGTATGATTTGCCGATGCTCAGGATTCGGAGACTCCGACCTATCCTTGGTATACGGTGTATAGAAATAAAGGAGGAAACAAAGATGATTTCGAAAGAGAAGAAAACAGCTATTATGAACGAGTTCGCAAGAACACCCGGAGATACCGGTTCACCTGAGGTACAGGTTGCGGTTCTTTCTGCAAGAATTGCAGAGCTTACCGAGCACTTGAAGGAGAATCCTAAGGATAATCACTCTCGTCGTGGTATGTTCAAGATGGTTGGTCAGAGACGTGGTCTTCTTGATTATTTGAAGAAGAAAGATATCGAGAGATATCGTGCACTTATCGAGAAGCTTGGCTTAAGAAAATAAGACAAAAAAGTAAGCGGAGGGCCTGCTATGGCTGCTCCGCTTATGCTGTACTAATGGGACTTTCGTAAAGTGCCGAAAAATACGGTTTTTTTGCACCGGTTTCTGGGAAAGGATACTCGAGACCGCTGAAAAGCAGTCAAAATGGTTTGACGATTTTTCAGTAGTTTCGGCTATCTGTATCGGTCCGGTGCATAAAGATAGAAAAGAAATGTGCCGAAGGGCAAAGATAGGAGGAAACATGTATCAAAATTACACAATGGAACTTGCGGGACATACTCTTTCCGTAGATATTAACCGTGTAGGTAAGCAGGCAAACGGCTGTGCGTTTATGAAATACGGTGACACTACAGTGTTATGTACCGCTACTGCATCTGAAAAGCCTAGAGAGGGAATAGATTTCTTCCCTTTAAGTGTGGAGTACGAAGAGAAATTATATGCCGTAGGGAAGATTCCCGGAGGATTTAACAAGAGAGAGGGCAAGGCAAGCGAAAATGCAATCCTTACCAGCCGTGTTATTGACAGACCTATGCGTCCTTTGTTCCCTAAGGATTATAGAAATGATGTTACCTTAAATAATATGGTAATGAGCGTTGACCCTGAGTGCAGACCGGAATTGGTAGCAATGATTGGTGCTGCAATTGCAACCTGCATCTCCGATATCCCCTTTGACGGTCCCTGTGCTATGACCCAGATGGGTATGATTGACGGTGAGCTTATTGTGAATCCTTCCCAGGAGCAGTGGAAGAAGGGCGATTTGAACCTGACTGTAGCTTCTACCAAAGAGAAGGTAATCATGATTGAAGCCGGTGCAAACGAGATTCCTGAAGCAAAGATGATTGAGGCAATCTACAAGGCACACGAGGTAAATCAGACCATCATTGCATTTATTGATAAGATTGTTGCTGAGGTTGGCAAGAAAAAGCATGAGTATACCAGCTGTGCAATCCCTGCTGAAATGTTTGAGGAGATGAAGAAGATTGTCACTCCTGAGGAGATGGAGAACGCAGTCTTTACAGATGACAAGCAGACCAGAGAGGAAAATATCCGTGTGATTACAGCGAAGCTGGAAGAGGCTTTTGCTGAGAAAGAGGAATGGCTTGCAGTACTTGGAGAGGCTGTATATCAGTACGAAAAGAAGACTGTCAGAAAGATGATCTTAAAGGATCACAAGCGTCCTGACGGTCGTGAGATTACCCAGATTCGTCCTCTTGCAGCAGAGGTGGATATTATCCCCAGAGTACACGGCTCCGCTATGTTTACTCGTGGACAAACCCAGATTTGCAATGTTTGTACCCTGGCTCCTTTGTCTGAGCAGCAGAAGATTGATGGCTTGGATGAGAATGAAACAGCTAAGAGATATATGCACCACTACAATTTCCCGTCCTACTCTGTAGGTGAGACAAAGC
>CAMAHO010000026.1 GCA_945834545.1 uncultured Lachnospiraceae bacterium
GACTTGCAAGTCGCAGGTCTTTTGTGTAAACTAGATGTAGTGGTGTGCTTTATCAAAAAACTCCACAAATTGCGTTTTTTAGGTAGTACAGACAGAAAGGACAAGACGTCATGACAGAACAGAAGAATGCCAAGGTTGGCATTGTAATGGGTAGTGATTCCGATATGCCTATTATGGCAAAGGCGGCTGATATTTTAGAGGAGCTTGGTATTGATTATGAGATGACCATTATCAGTGCCCACAGAGAGCCGGATGTGTTTTTTGAATATGCTAAGTCTGCAGAGGAGAAGGGCTTCAAGGTAATTATCGCCGGTGCCGGTATGGCGGCTCATTTACCCGGTATGTGTGCAGCGATTTTCCCCATGCCGGTCATTGGGATTCCTATGCATACCACCTCTTTAGGGGGAAGGGATTCCCTGTATTCTATTGTACAGATGCCCTCCGGCATTCCTGTTGCTACGGTGGCGATTAACGGCGGCGCCAATGCCGGCTTGCTGGCTGCAAAGATTTTGGCAACCTCTGATGAGGCTCTTTTGCAGAAGTTAAAGGAGTACAGCAAAAAGCTTAAGGAGCAGGTTGAGGCCAAGGATGCCAAGCTGCAGGAAGTAGGCTATAAAAAATATATGGAGAAATAGTTCTCCCCTGAATAAAAGAACGAAATATCCTATTAAGTTTATGAACAGAAAGAGAAAATTGTCCTGAGGACAGAAATGAGGAAACCATGGATTACAAGAAAGCTGGAGTAGACATTGAGGCTGGCTACAAGTCAGTAGAACTGATGAAGGAATATGTTAAGGGAACTATGAGACCGGAGGTATTAGGTGGCCTTGGAGGCTTTTCCGGAGCGTTTTCCTTAAGCAAGATTAAGGAAATGGAGGACCCTGTGCTTCTTTCCGGTACCGATGGCTGTGGTACCAAGGTTAAGCTGGCCTTTTTAATGGACAAGCATGATACCATCGGTATTGACGCTGTTGCAATGTGTGTTAATGATGTGGCCTGTGCAGGTGGCGAGCCACTGTTTTTCCTGGATTACATCGCCTGCGGCAAGAATTATCCGGAAAAGATTGCTACCATCGTTAAGGGCGTGGCAGAGGGCTGTAAGCAGTCAGAGTGTGCTTTGATTGGCGGCGAGACAGCAGAGCATCCCGGGCTTATGCCGGAGGATGAATATGATTTGGCAGGCTTTAGTGTCGGCGTGGTGGACCGCAAGGACATGATTACCGGCGAGAATATCAAACCCGGAGATGTCTTAATCGGTATGGCTTCCTCAGGTGTACATTCCAATGGTTTCTCTCTTGTGAGAAAGGTGTTTGAGATGACCAAGGAGAGCCTGGATACCTATTATGAAGAGTTGGGAACGACTCTGGGAGAGGCATTGATTGCACCTACCAGGATTTATGTAAAGGCGCTGAAATCCATCAAGGAAGCAGGAGTGACAGTTCACGGCTGCAGCCATATCACCGGTGGCGGTTTCTATGAGAATATTCCCAGAATGCTTCCTGAGGGCGTTCGGGCTGTGGTAAAGAAGGACAGCTATGAAGTGCCTCCTATCTTTAAATTATTGCAAAAGACCGGCGATATTGCAGAGGAAATGATGTATAACACCTACAACATGGGCTTGGGTATGGTCCTTGCTATTGATCCTGCTGATGTGGACAAGACTATGGAAGCAATTCGCAAGACCGGGGATGTTCCTTATATTGTAGGTAGCTGTGAGGCAGGCGAAAAGGGAGTAACATTATGCTAAATGTGGTTGTTTGTGTGTCCGGCGGCGGAACCAATTTACAGGCAATTTTGGATGCTGTGAGAGACGGCAAGATTACAAACACGAAAATCATAGGAGTGGTGAGCAATAATCCCACGGCCAAGGCTTTGGAGAGGGCAGAGAAAGCCGGCGTTCCCGGTATCTGTATGTCCCCCAAGGAATACCCGGACAGAGCAGCTTTTAACCATGCCTTTACGGAGAAAATGAAGGAATGGAATCCGGATTTGATTGTGCTGGCAGGATTTTTAGTAAAGATACCGGAGGAGATGACAAGTGCTTTTTCCGGCAGGATTATCAATATTCATCCGTCTCTGATCCCTTCTTTTTGCGGAGTGGGCTTTTATGGCTTGAAGGTTCACGAGGAAGCACTAAGAAGAGGGGTGAAGGTAACGGGAGCTACCGTGCATTTTGTAAACGACGGCATGGACGAGGGACCAATCATTGCACAGAAAGCGGTTCTGGTCCAGGATAACGACACCCCGGAGGTTTTGCAGCGCAGGGTCATGGAGCAGGCTGAGTGGCTTCTGCTGCCCCAGGCCATTGATGACATTGCAAATGACAGAATTGAGATTGTAAACGGTCAGGTTCGCAGAAAATAGTTTTTCGGGTTTGACCATGTCAGTTTAACGAAACATTCGTTAGCGTACATAGATAAGGAGATTGGATATGAAGGTATTGATCGTTGGCGGCGGTGGCAGAGAGCATGCCATAGCTGTGAGCATGAAAAAGAGTCCCAGGGTGGATAAGCTGTACTGTGTTCCCGGGAATGCGGGAATCGCCCAGATTGCAGAATGTGAGCCCGGCATTGGCGTTATGGAGTTTGAAAGAATAGTTGCTTACGCCAAGGAGAAGCAGGTGGATTTGGTCTTTGTGGCACCGGATGACCCCTTGGTAGGAGGTTTGGTGGATGCGTTGGAGGAAGCAGGTATTCGCACCTTTGGTCCCAATAAGGCAGCAGCTATCTTGGAGGGAAGCAAGGCCTTCTCCAAGGATTTGATGAAAAAGTACAACATTCCTACAGCAGCCTACGAGACCTTCGAGGATGCTGACAAGGCTATGGAATATCTAAAGACAGCTGACATGCCCATCGTGCTCAAAGCGGACGGGCTGGCACTGGGCAAGGGTGTATTAATCTGTAATACCCTGGAGGAAGCCTTGGCCGGTGTGAAGGAGATTATGACGGACAAGCATTTCGGCAGTGCCGGAAACAAGATGGTAGTGGAAGAGTTTATGACTGGTAGAGAGGTTTCCGTGTTATCCTTTGTGGATGGCAAAACCATCAAAACCATGACCTCAGCACAGGACCACAAGAGGGCAAAGGACGGTGACCAGGGCTTAAATACCGGAGGAATGGGGAATTTCTCCCCCAGCCCCTTCTATACCAAGGAAGTGGATGAGTTTTGCCAGAAGTACATATATCAACCCACCGTGGATGCTATGGCAAAGGAGGGAAGAACCTTTAAGGGAGTCATTTTCTTTGGCCTGATGCTGACACCAAAGGGACCGAAGGTGTTGGAGTACAACGCAAGATTTGGGGATCCCGAGACACAGGTCGTACTTTGTCGTATGAAAAACGATATTATGGATGTGATCGATGCCTGCATTGACGGAACCTTGGATCAAATCAATTTGGAATTTGAGGACAATGCAGCAGTTTGCGTGGTGCTGGCTTCCGACGGCTATCCGGTTGCCTATGAAAAGGGCTTTGAGATTACAGGCCTGGATAACTTTGAGGGCAAGGAGGATTACTATTGCTTCCATGCCGGCAGCAAGTTTAATAAGGAGGGCAAGATTGTGACCAACGGTGGCCGTGTCCTTGGCATCACTGCCACCGGGGCGACTTTGAAAGAAGCAAGAGCGAAGGCCTATGAGGCAACGAAATGGGTTTCCTTTGCCAACAAATATATGCGTACAGATATCGGAAAGGCCATTGATGAGGCATAGCTTTTCCATTCTACTCGAAAATGAGCAAGAATGCGCGGAAGGAGAAAGACGAGGTAGGGTATGAAAACAGGCAAGAAAATGCAGTGGGTAAAGTCACTTTTGTGTATGGCTATTTTTGTGTTCCTCTTATATGCTGCGGGCAGCACAGCGGATGCAGAGACGGCAGCTACGGTTATTGCCAGAAGTGCAAATATCAGACAGGAGGCAAATGCAAACAGCACCGTTGTCGCCAGTGTAGTCAAGGACAACACTGTTTCCATTATTGGAAAGATTACCGGGGCAGATGGCAAGGTTTGGTATCAGGTATTCATTGATGCAGACAACAAGGGATATATTCGTTCAGATCTAGTACAGGTGGATGCAAATGCCGACATCCCTCTGTTGGAAGGCTCTGCTTCGGATACGACGACCTCTAACACAGATACTGCAGGCCAATCAGCAACGGTGGATCCTACAGGAGCAATTGAGGTGGTACCTGTAACGGGAACCATTAGCGGTGCCAATACTGTGAATGTCAGGGCTAAGGCCTCTAAGAATGCAGGCTGGGTTGCTTCTGTACAGAAAAATACCGCTGTCACTGTTACAGGATATATGGATGCCTCTGACGGAAGGTGGTATTTGCTTAGCTTTGACCAGAGCGGACAACAGGTACAAGGTTTTATCCGATCGGATTATGTAAGCTTAAACGGAGAACTGCAGGAGCCTGCGGCAGAGGTACCGGAGCAGCCGGCGGAGACTCCCACAGAGGAAGTGCCTGCGGATAATGGAGGAGAGAACCAGGGAGTACAGACACCGGATCAACCTTATGACGTAGGTATCGTCAATGAAAAGTGGTATCTCTTTGATTATGACAATGGGAAGCAGTATGCCATCAGTGATTTTATCACGGCAAAGGACAACTATAAGGCAAAGCTGGAAGAGAGCGAAAAGAAGCTGAATGGTAAGAATATCCTGGTTGTAGTTTTGATCCTTGTTATCGTTGCATTGGTAGGTGTGCTGGCATTCTTTGTTTATAAGCTGTTCTTTAACCAGGATGCGGATTTTGCACCCAGGCGAGAAGAACGAAATCCTGTACGACAAGGTGAGGGACAGCGCAAAACAGCCCAGGGAAGCTCCCAGGCCCGTAATCCGCGCCAAGGCCAGAGACCGTCGGCAAAACAGGGTGGAATATCTCAGAGCCATCCAAGTCAGGGGAACAAAGAGCATGACATACGGGTGAGAAGTGTTTCCACCCCCACAGGAGGCAAGACGGTAAGTGCTCCTGAAACGAACCAGTCTGTTCAGGAAAAGGCTCCCGGCAATGAGCAGAAGGCAAATGTAAAGCAGGAACATCAGCCGAAGAATTTCATACAGGACGATGACGAATTTACCTTCGAATTTCTGAATTGGAATGGAGAAGAGGACGAATAAATAATGCTGTGAATGGTAGCCCCGGGGCTAAGAACCCGGGGCTTTTTTGTCTGTGTTATTTCGCCAATAATTCCCATATGGGAGATTTCTTGTGTCCACAGGTTGACAGTGGTAGCATACTGTTATAATATGTATATAACAGCAAGAAAGGTGGCGATACAAATGATAATTGAAATTGATTTTAATAGTGACGAAGCATTATATCAGCAGCTTTGCAATCAGATTATCATGGGAATTGCTATGGACCATTTTCATGAAGGTGAGTCCCTGCCAAGTGTACGACAGATGGCGGAAACCGTAGGGATTAACATGCACACCGTGAATAAAGCTTATTCAATTTTGAAGCAGCAGGGCTTTCTGCAGGTGGATAGGCGTCGTGGAGCAGTTATTGCGATCGATGCGGATAAAATGTACGCTTTAGAGGAATTGAGGAGCGATTTGACGGTAACACTTGCTAAGAGCTGCTGTAAGAATATTACTAAGGACGAAATTCATCAAATGATCGACGAGATTTACGACAATTATATGCGCTCCTTTTCATAGCTTGTAGGATTAAAATGGATAACGGAGGTGGGGAATGAGTTTGCCACAGTTTACAGATAGAGCCTTAAAGGCTTTGGAATATGCAAAAAAATGTGCCCGCAGTTTGAATCAGGGATATGTGGGGACAGAGCATATTCTATTCGGATTGACACGGGAGGGAACCAGTGTAGCCGCAAAAGTCCTTCTTGAACATGAGGTCACCGGGCAGAAAATCATGGATATGATTGATGATTTGATTGCGCTGAAAAGCAATTCAGCTATAAAGGAGAGAGAAGGGTATTCTCCCAGGGCCAAGGAAATCCTAAGGGACGCACAGGAACTGGCCAGACAGCTGGGGGAGGAGAAAACCGGTTCCGAAATGATTCTCCTGGCTATGCTTTTAGAGGGAGAAAATATTGCCGTTCGGCTGCTTAACACCTTAAATGTAAATATTCAGAAGCTGTACACGGACGTGCTGGAGTTGATTGGGCAGGACCCCAGTCAATTTAAGGCACATATCGGTAAAAAGGCAGGAGAGAAGGCAACTGCCACCTTGGAGCAGTACAGCCGGGATTTAACCAAGCTTGCCATGGAAGGAAAGCTGGATCCTGTCATCGGTCGTCAGGATGAAATCAATCGTGTGATCCAAATTCTCAGCCGAAGAACCAAGAATAATCCATGTCTTGTGGGTGAGCCCGGCGTAGGTAAAACGGCAGTGGTAGAAGGCTTGGCCACCAAGATTGTGCAGGGTGAGGTGCCCTTTACCATACGAAACAAGAGAGTTATGACACTGGATTTGTCCGGCATGGTTGCAGGTAGCAAATACCGTGGAGAATTTGAAGAGCGAATCAAGAAAGTGATTCGTGAGGTGATTCAGGACGGTAACATCATTCTCTTTTTAGATGAATTGCATACCATCATCGGTGCCGGGGGAGCAGAGGGGGCCATTGATGCTTCCAACATATTGAAACCTTCTCTGGCCAGAGGAGAAATTCAGTTGATTGGTGCCACTACCATTTCTGAGTACCGCAAATATATTGAGAAGGATGCTGCCCTAGAGCGTAGATTCCAGCCGGTGACGGTGGAACAGCCCACAAAAGAGGAAGCCATTGCTATTTTGACAGGCATTCGTGAGAAGTACGAGCAGTACCACAAGGTAGTTATATCAGATGAGGCTATTGCAGCGGCTGTAAATCTTTCGGACCGTTATATCAATGACCGTAATCTGCCGGATAAGGCGATTGATTTGATTGATGAGGCGGCTGCCGGAGCCAGACTTAAGGCTATGGGAAAGCCGGAGGAGCATAACAAGCTTTTTGAGGAGAAAAGAGCCTTGGAAGGCGAGCTGGAAGAAGCCCTTCGCTCATTGGATTTGGAGAAGATTTCTCTCTTAAGAGGGAAGCTTAAGACGGTAGAAAAAAAGATTGAGAAACAGCAGACCGGTGCCGGGGCAAAGGAAAAGCTTTGCCAAATAGGGGAGGAGGATATTGCCCGAGTGGTGGCCACTTGGACCAAGATACCGGTTACGAAGCTGGCGGAAAAGGAAAGCGAACGCCTGCTTCGTCTGGAAAAGGTGCTGCATAAGAGGGTTATCGGTCAGGAAGAGGCTGTGGAAGCGGTTTCCAAGGCTGTCAGACGAGGCCGTGTTGGCCTAAAGGACCCCAACAGACCCATCGGTTCCTTTCTGTTTCTGGGTCCTACCGGTGTGGGCAAAACGGAGCTTAGTAAGGCTTTGGCAGAGGCCATCTTTGGCTCTGAGGATGCCATCATTCGAGTCGATATGTCAGAGTATATGGAGGGTCATTCGGTTTCAAAAATGATTGGCTCACCGCCGGGATATGTGGGCTTTGAAGAAGGAGGACAGCTGTCCGAAAAGATTCGAAGAAACCCTTATTCCGTGGTTCTCTTTGATGAGATTGAAAAGGCTCATCCGGATGTGTTTAATGTGCTGTTGCAGGTTTTGGATGACGGACACATTACGGATTCCAAGGGTAGAAAGGTCAGCTTCAAGAATACCATTCTGATTATGACCTCCAATACCGGAGCCCAAAGAATCGTGGACCCCAAAAACCTGGGCTTTGCCACGGATAAAAGTGAGAAAAAGGATTACGATAAAATGAAATCCGCAGTCATGGAGGAGGTAAAGAGAAACTTTAAACCCGAGTTCATCAATCGTATTGACGATATTATCGTATTCCATCAGTTAAATCACGAGAATATGAAGAGCATAATCACGCTCTTAGCCGGTAATCTGACCAACAGATGTAAGAAACAGCTGGGAATGGAGCTCTCCTTATCTGCGGCTCTAAAGGAGCATCTGGTAGAGAAGTATGCGGACAACAAAATGGGAGCAAGACCTTTAAAGAGAGCTATGCAGACTGTGGTGGAGGATGCCCTTGCAGAGGAAATCCTAAAAGGAGCAGTGAAGCCCGGAGATAAAGTGACAGCAGGCTTTAAGAATAGCAAGGTCGTATTTACGGTCAAAAGTTAAGTCGTAAAAAGACAAACACAAATTATTATAATACAGACAGAAAACTGATTTGTGAAGTCTTTACAAACTCAGAGGTTCTTTTGTATAATTAAAAGTGTCGCAGGCAGGTTTGCAGGCACGAGACAATCCGATAAAAAATGTGGAGGCACAATACTATGGCAGTCGTAGAAGAATTGCTTAGAAGCGAAGAGAATGGCAGTATCAGCTTTGGAAATCATAAGCTGGCGTCTAAGACAAAATTGGAGGATTTTCAGCATGAAGGAGATATCCTTAAGGTAAAGACCTATGCTGATATTACCAAACTTGAGAAGAACGGAATGTTTTTATATGAATCTGTACCCGGCACCAGTGTCTTGAATTTCACAGAATCCGCTCAGGGTGTGGAGTTTCGGGTAGAAGGTGACAAGGATGCCCAGATTACCATCGGTCTTGAGGATGAGACAGAGTATAAGGTTTACATCGATGACGAGTGCATCGGGAATATGAAGACCGGTTTCGGCGGAAAGCTTAGCATCAGTGTGGAATTGGAAGCTGCTGACGAGGTGGCGGTTAAGGTTGTGAAGGCATAAAGCGCTGGCGTGGCTTTTGATAGGCAATTTACACAAGTTATAAGAGAAAATTAGGAAGTCGGCGGGAATTCCCTGCCGACTTTGCTGTAGAGAGGGTGGAGTATGGCAAAGGAAAGGACAAGCATATTTTTTTGTCAAAGCTGTGGCTATGAATCAGCCAAATGGATGGGGCAATGCCCCGGTTGCAGGGAGTGGAATACCTTTGTAGAAGAACCTGTGCGAAAGGGCAGCATGAAGCACGGCGTGTCGGGTATGCGGACAGCGGACAGAGTGACAAAGCCTATGGTGTTATCTGAGATAGAAATCACCGAAGAAGACCGAATGGGTACCGGTATTGCAGAGCTGGATCGTGTGTTGGGCGGGGGAATCGTGCAAGGCTCCCTCACGCTGGTGGGTGGTGACCCGGGAATAGGAAAGTCCACCCTGCTTTTGCAGGTATGCAGGTTGCTCTCACTAAAAGGGGTGAAGGTGCTTTATATTTCCGGGGAGGAATCCGGTTCTCAGATTAAGATGCGGGCCGACAGACTTGGACGCTTTGATGCCAACATGCTTTTGTTGTGCGAAACCAGTCTGGAGACCATAGAGGAAGTAATTCAGGCAAATAAGCCTCAGGTCGTTGTAATAGACTCCATTCAAACGATGTACAGTGAAGGGGTGAATTCCGCTCCGGGCAGTGTGTCTCAGGTGCGGGAAGCGACGGCTCGCTTATTGCAGGTTGCAAAGGGCAATACCATATCTGTTTTTATTGTGGGCCATGTGACTAAGGAAGGAACGGTTGCCGGTCCCAGAGTATTGGAGCATATGGTGGATACCGTGTTGTATTTTGAAGGGGACAGACACGCCTCCTACCGAATTCTGCGTGGCGTGAAGAACCGATTTGGTTCCACCAATGAAATCGGTGTGTTTGAAATGAAAGAGAATGGTCTGACAGAGGTTCTAAACCCCTCGGAGTATATGCTTAATGGTCGACCGGAGGAGGCAAACGGCTGCGTGGTCAGCTGCTCCATGGAGGGCACAAGACCACTGCTTATCGAGATTCAGGCCCTTGTATGCCACACAAATTTTGGAATACCCAGAAGACAGACGACAGGAACAGATATCAATCGTGTTAATCTGCTGATGGCTGTCTTGGAAAAGAGGGTTGGCTTACAGCTTGGTTCCTGCGATGCCTATGTCAATATCACCGGAGGAATGCGCATTCAGGAGCCGGCAATCGACCTGGGCATTGTTCTGGCCATTGTATCCGGTTTCCGAAATCAGAAATTGTCTCCTTCCCTGGTGGCTTTTGGAGAGGTGGGCTTAAGCGGAGAGGTCCGAGCGGTCAGCCAGGGGAAAACCCGTGTGACAGAGGCAGCCAAGCTAGGGTTTACCGAATGCATCGTGCCAGCCAGCTGCGTGAAGGAATGCAGCAATGTGAGCGGGGTAAAGGTCATAGGTGTAAAGAATATTGAAGAAGCGATACAATATGTTTTAGGGATATAGGGAATAACGGGGGTCATCGGGGATAGGTACATTTGACCCCTCATCAACAAAAAAAGCCTTGAATACTCAAGGCTTTTTTAGCAGGGGAAGAGGGGATCGAACCCCCGTTAACGGTTTTGGAGACCGCCGCACTACCGCTGTACTATTCCCCTATTTGTTTGGCTTTCGCACCAACGAGATGTATTATAACAAAACTTTACAATATGCGCAAGTGTTTTTTTCTCTCCATTAAGAATAATTTATAACAGTTCAGCCGCGCCATTCGCAAAGCCGCACCTTCGGTGCTTCCCCGCTGCTTCGCAGCTTGCTTTGCTCATTGATTGGCGCTCAGTCCATATCGGTTCACACCTCCAAATTTATGCGGGCATAATTTGGAGGTGTGAACCGATATGGCTGAACTGTTACAGAATAATATACCACAGGGTGAGGCAAAGGCCGACGCAGAACAGTAGTAAGCCGAAGGAGAGGCTTCGGGAAATAATGAAGTTGCTTTCCTTGAAGGCAAAGAGCTTTAGGGCAAATTCGTGCACATAATCCCTCTGGGTGGGGGAATCCTTTCTGTAGGTTGCATTTGCAAAGCGTTGCCAGAGATTGCAGACACCGCCCAGGAAATCGCTGAGGGCAGAACCCTCAGGGCGTTCGTGAGGGAGAGGAGTGTCCTTGTACAAAGTCTTCCTGAAAAGTACTACCAGGCTGTCTACAAAGCAGTCCAGAAGCCGGCAGAGGATGCCAAACAACAGGGGCAGGATTTTGAGTAATACCGGCCTATAAACCAAGGTTTCCAGGTCAAGCCAGGAGGGCCACAGCATTCTGTGCTGTCCCTGCTTCATAAGTGCTTTGCGAATGAAGAGTAGATAGATGAAAACAGCCAGAAGAAGGGAAATGCCGGCACCCTTCAGATTCTCCGGGGAAAAGAAGTGAACCGCCTCATATTCTGTGTACTCTGCCGCCAGGAACTTCTCCCCTAATCTGGCTGTGGGCAGCATCAGGGTGTTGGGAAACAGTCCGAAAAGGAACAAAATGAGGGTGCTGATGCCCATAGCAAACTTCGTAGGAAGGGTCATATAAGACCTTTGCGTATCATATTTTTCTTGCAATAAGGTATCTGTATTTTTCTCTATAAAAATCGTAAGAAACAGCTTGCTCATATAAGCTAAGGTCATTCCGCCGCTCAGGAGGAAAATCCATTCTACTATTGCGAAAACAAAGCCACCGCCATACTCCAGGATGCTTTCATGGAGCAGAGTCTTGCTGATGTATCCCCCAAAGAAGGGGACGCCGCCGATGGCAAGGGCACCTGTCAAAAAGGATAGCTTTAAGAAGGGCTTGCGCACACCGAATCCACGCAGCTTGTTTAGGTCCAGAGAATGGGCATTGACATAAATCACTCCGGCAGCCATAAACAACACCAGCTTGATCAGAGAGTGATTCATCATATGCAACATAGTCCCGTTTAGCGCCAGTTGATTCTCCTCCCCCAGCAAATCCTGCATTCCAATCCCAACCAAAATAAAGCCGATCTGGGACATGGAGGAGCAGGCCAGAGTGCGCTTTAGGTCGATGGAGAAAACAGCCAGCAAGGCACCTAAAAACATAGTAATCACACCCAGAACCAGGATGAGAAAGCCCCAATCCCGGTCGTTGTGAAAGAGCCTGCAGCTTAGGATGAGAACGCCGTAAATACCGGTCTTGGTTAAGATACCGGAGAGAAGGGCAGAGGCGGGAGCCGGTGCCACGGGATGCGCCTTGGGAAGCCAAATGTGAACCGGGAAGGCACCTGCCTTAGCGGCAAAGCCAAAGAGAATACAAAGCCCGGCAATCCAGGTATAGGAATCCTTTGGACTAATTTCCAGTAAGGCTTCAATGCTCAAGGTCTGGTAACGGTAGGATAGCATAAAGATTCCCATAAGCATTGTCAGACCACCGATAACAGCAATAGCCAGGTAGGTTTTGGCGGCACTTATGGCCTCGGCAGTTTCCTCCTGGGTAACCCATACATAGGAGGTGAAGGACATGACCTCGAAGAAGATAAAGGTCGTCATCAAATCCGCTGACAGAAAGACTCCCAAGGTGGCACCAAGGGTCCACAGCAAAAAGAGATAAAACCGTCCGACCTGCTCCTTTCCTTGGAAATATTGAGCAGATAACAGGGTGACCATGGCCCACATAAAGGTGGCAATGAGAGCGAAGACACCCCGGAAGCCATCCAGTACAAACTGCAAGCCAAAGCCGCAAAGCTTCGGAAGGGCTGCCGACAACTCTACTTCAGGTAGAACCTGCCCAAGGAAGAGGCAACCCATGAAAATACATTCCAGACAGGTGAAACAGGCGGCCAGAAGGTGCTTTCTTTTGCCTGCAAAACAGACAAGAATTCCTGCCGGAAAGGGTAGCAATATTAGACTGAGTAACATCATATGAGAATACATAACATCGTTCCTTTCTACACACCACTGATGGAGGCTAACAGTTCAAGCACCGGAGCCGGGTGGATACCAAAGAAAATTACCACTGCTGCAAAGACAAAGAGCGGAAGGAGCATATACCAGTTCGGGTCCGTTATATCCTGAAGGGAGGAATACGCAAAGTCCTTTCCCGGGAAGAACGCCCTGACCAAAATCGTTACCATATAAATAGCGGTCAACAGGGCAGAAACCAACAGGCAGCCCACCCCGATGTAGGCGAGGGGCTCTCTGCTGTCAATGGCTGCATAAGCCAGAGACCACTTGCTCACAAAGCCGGCTAACCCGGGAACCCCCATTAGAGCGAAGGCAGAGATGGCAAACAGGATAAAGATTTTCGGCATTCTTCGCCCCAACCCGTCCAGCTCGTGAATGTAATTCTTTCCGGTCTTATAGATGACAGAACCAGCACAAAAGAAGGAGGTAATCTTCATAAAGGAATGAAACAGCATATGACATAGAGCTCCTGTCAGTCCTAAGGGTGTCATAAGGACCACACCAAACAGAATGTAGGAGAGGTTGCTGACGGTGGACCAGGCAAGTCTGCGTTTCAGGTGGGTTTCCTTCAGTGCCCGGCTGCAGCCATAGACTATGGTAAAGAGAACAAAGCCCATAACTGTATACTGTGCAAAACTGCCCCGAAGGTAATCTGCCCCAAAGCTGTAGTAGGTAATACGCATGACGGCAAAGGCACCGGTGTTTACCACGGCCACCGCATGCAAAAGGGCGGTAACCGGAGTGGGGGCAACACCTGCCTTGGGCAGCCAGTTAGAGAAGGGCCAGACAGCTGTTTTGATACCAAAGCCAAAAAAGGAAAGGATGTACACCAGGTAAATGACGTTGGTACGATTCCCGATTTTGGCCAGGTCCATAACCCCACCGGGCAAAAAGCTGGCCGTTGTGCCGTAGGTCAGAACAAACACCATGCCAATAAAGGCAAAGGCGGCACCGCCAATCATATAGTAGAGATAGGTGCGGCTGGCAAGGATGGCTTCCCTGGTTCTTGTGTGCATCACAAGTGGCAGTGTCACCAGACTTAGGGCTTCAAAGAAAAAGTACAGCGTCACGATGTTTTCGGAAAAGGCAATGCCCAAGGTGACACCGTAGGTTACGATATAGAACAAAAAGAAGCTCTTTTCGTTGCTCTCGTGTTTCATATATTCAAAGGAGTACAGGACTGCCAGAGGCCAGAGAAACGCCACCATAGCACCAAACAGCTTGCCCATAGCATCCAGATGAAAGCTGACGGATAAGCGGCTGTTAAAGCGAAACAGGGTGTAGGTTCCCTGGGGGCTTAAGTAGAGCAGGGTCAGTACCAGAGCGGAGGTTACCAGACATAAAAACTCCAGGTAGATTAACATATCCGTTCGCCTTCGATAGGGTAAGAACGGAATTAGGCACGCACCTAGAATGGGAAATAAAATGGTGAGGAAAAACAAGTATTGCTCCATTTCCGCAGACTCCTTTCTATCGTATTATAAACAAAGTCGAGACAGTCTGAAAGAGGCTGTCTGACAGACTCTGGGTGAAGGACAGAATTGCATTGGGAAACAACCCCAGTCCTAATGTCAAAAGTGCCAGAATAAGCAGAGGAATCAGCATCCAGAGGGAAGGCTCACAGGGCTTATCCGCATGTACAGTAGTCTCCTTGGTTACAAAGAACCCATCCATGGTGATGGGCAGCAAATAGCCGGCTGTTAGGAGGGCACTGACAAGCAGTATTACAGGCCCCAAAAAACGAAAGACACCGGCGGTAGAGGCGAAAGCTCCCTGGGCTAAATACCATTTGCTTAAGAAACCACAGGTAGGAGGAATTCCCACCAGGGCCAAGGCGAAAAAGGTGTAGCACCAAAGGGTGACAGGCATTTTCTTGCCCACCCCTTGTAATTGGTCTACCCGGGTGTATCCAAAGGAATATAGGAAAACGCCGGCAGTCAAAAAGAGTCCGCATTTCACAATGGCATGAAAGAGTAGGTGTAACAAGGCCCCTTGCACTCCCTGTGGAGTGACGATAAACAGTCCAAAGAGAATGTAGGACACCTGGCTGACTGTGGAATAGGCCAGTCTTTTTTTGAAGACTTTTTCCCGGAAGGCTAAAAGAGACCCCATAAATACGGTTATCAGGGACAAGCTCTGCAGCACAGTCAGAAGGAAGCTTCCCTGCAAAGCAGAGGGTCCTATGATATAGTACATAACCCGGATAATGGCCAGCACGCCGCATTTTACTATGATGCCGGACAAAGCCGCTGATGCCGGACTGGGAGCCACCGGATGAGCCGTGGGAAGCCAGGCGTGGAGGGGAAACATGCCGGCCTTCACAGAAAAACCTAACAGCATGATGAGGATTGCGACAGGAAGCAAACCGTCTCCCTGGGAAAGCAGTGCTTGGCTTGCACTACCTCCTGCTACAAAGCTTAGGTCAGGCAGGGTGTGGTAGAGAACAAAAATTCCAAACAATCCCATATAGGCTCCGCACATAGAATAGAAAAGATATTTTAAGGAAGCCATAATCGCCTCTCTCGAACCGTTGTGAAGGACAAGGGGGAAGGAGGTCAGGGACATCAGCTCATAGAACAGATACATAGTAACCAGATTCTGTGAGCATCCCAGGCAATACAAAACTCCGTACAAGAGAAGAAAGAACCCAAAGAAACGCTTTTCCTCTCCCTCACGAGTTAGGTAGGTGATGCTGTAAAACCCTACCACCACCCAGATGAGCGTTACGGTCAGAACAAAAAAACGACCAAGGCTGTCCAGGGAAAGGGCAATGGGAAGCTTGGAAAACAGGTGAAACAGCACCACACTGCCGGTAACCTTCAGACTGCAGAATACAGTGCAAAGGGCACTGAGAGATAAGGCAGACAAAAAGAGGGTACGGGCAGGCCACGGCTTTGCCTCGGTCTTGTGGGAGGAAGGCGTTCTCTTTTCCCTAAAGGACCAAACTAACAGAGCAAGGCCGGCAAGGAAGCTTATGAATATAGGTGCTAATAAAAAGATGTTCATACAGGTAAATCCTTTCCATAATACAATTAGGAGAACAGTTCCAGACCCCTGGTCAGCAAATCAATAATCGGTTCACTTTCAAAGCATAGGACGATATTGACCAGAATAAACAGTACATAGGCCAAGGACTTGGCAGGCTGGTCCAATATCCCAATGTTTGGAGCTTTGGTGTCGCCAGAGGTTTGGGCCTTTTTCTCCGGAGAGTAGATGCGGATCACAGTTTTCATAAAATACAGGGCGTTCAAAATGGTACTGATAGCCAGGGCAAACAAGGTGGGAAACAGCTTGTCCGGGTGGCTTACCCCTGCCTGGGAAAAAAGCAGCTTGGAGATAAAGCCGGAGAACAAAGGGATCCCTACCATGGACAGGGCACCTACCGTAAAGGCAATGCCTGCCAGCTTATTGCGATAACCGGAGCCGTTGATTTCGTGAATATTTGTGGTTCCCTGGGAGGCATCACGCAACCCTGAGGCAGCTACAAACAGCAAAGACTTGGTTGCTGCGTGGGAGAGGATATGAAAAAGGCTTGCAATCATGCCGGCGGTGGTACCCAGACCAAAGCCCATGTAGATATACCCAATCTGAGCCACAGAGGAAAAGGCAATCATCCTTCTTAGGTCGTTTTCCTTTATGGCATCCACAGACCCCATAATCATGCCTGCGATTCCGAGAAAGAACAGCAGGTGAATGACCTTGGATTGACTAAATAGGTCAAAACCAATGACACGGTAGATGATTTTTACCAACAGGAAGATATATCCCTTAGACACCAGTGAGGACAGGATAGCCGCTGAGGACACAGTGGAGTAGCCGTAGGCATCCGGCAACCAGGTGTGGAAGGGAAACAGGGCACTTTTGATAGCCAGTCCCACACAAATCAAGCTGATGGCAACCATAAGCGGAACGGTATATTGACCGTTTGCGACTATGATATGTACCTGCTCCTTGATGTTGCTCATCAAAAGATGACCGGTTAGGCCATAGAGGTAGCTGATTCCTAAGAGCAGAAGACCGGAGCCTAATAAGCTCATAATCATATAGCGCACGGAGGCTTCGATTGTGCGTCCGGTTTGCTTAATCATAATGAGTCCGCAGGCAGATATAGTATTAATCTCTACAAAAACATAAGCCGTAAACAAATCGTTTGTATAGATAAGCGCTAAGATCGAGCAGAGCAGCAGATTCACCATAATATAGTATAGATTCCACTTGCCCTCCTCTACCTCGTGTTCTCTTTCACGGGTGCCGGAGATAAGACAAAGCAGCATAATCAGGCAAAAAAAGGTGGCCATAAATGCTTCTAAGACACCGATTCGTATCTCATTACCCCATGGAGCACTAAAGTGTCCCATAGTGTAGACATAGGACGTATTGGTGCGCAGGGTAAAGGCAAATACCAGTGCCTGCATGAAGCCAAGTAGGGCAACTACGAACAGGTTTACTCGCTTTGCCCATGTTCCATCCAGTATGGAACATAGCGGGCCTGAAAAGAGACCAATGATTATGGATAGAAAAGGAAGATTCTGTACGAATTCCACTTAGTTCTCCTCCTTTCGAATCAAGGTAGAAATCTCGTCCAAATCCAGAGTATGGTATCTTTTATACAGACGTATGGTTAAGGACAGCATCAACGCCGTGACAGAGACAGACACCACAATTCCGGTCAGCACCAGTCCGCTGGGAATGGGGTTCACATAGGCCTCCACACTTTGTATTCCATCGGTCACAATGGGAGCCTTTCGAAATTGGATATACCCCTTTAAGGCTAAAAATAAATAGGTGGCGGTATCCATAATATTCAGCCCGATGATCTTCTTGATCAGGTTCTTCTGCAGCAGCAGATTGGAGAAGCCGATGCCAAACAGGATCATCGCCACTGCCTCGGGATAATTGTTGATCAGATTGGAAACATTCATCTTAATGCCCTCCTTTTCTAAACATACAGTA
>CAMAHO010000027.1 GCA_945834545.1 uncultured Lachnospiraceae bacterium
TGAGTATCACGACCATGCATCGGGTTAGCACCGGGAGCGAAAGGCTGACCTTTCTTACGTCCGTCAGGTGTGTTACCGGTAGCCTTACCATAAGTTACATTGGATGTAATGGTAAGAATGGAAGTGGTAGGAATACCATTTCTGTAGGTATGATGTCTTCTTACAGCGGTCATAAAGGTATGAACAACCCACTGAGCAATCTCATCAACACGGTCATCGTCGTTACCATACTTAGGGAAATCACCGGTAGTCTTGAAGTCTACGATGATACCGTCCTCATCGCGGATCGGCTCAACCTTTGCATACTTGATAGCGGAAAGGGAGTCAGCTACGATGGAAAGACCAGCTACACCAGTAGCGAAGTATCTCTTAACATCTCTGTCATGAAGAGCCATCTCTGCTCTCTCGTAGCAGTACTTGTCATGCATATAGTGGATGATGTTTAAGGTGTTTACATAAACATCAGCCTGCCACTCAAGCATATCTACGAACTTGCTTACAACATCATCGTACTCAAGTACATCACCGGAAACAGGACGATACTTAGGACCAACCTGCTTCTTGGTTACTTCATCCACACCACCGTTCAAAGCGTAGAGCAGACACTTAGCAACGTTTGCACGAGCACCGAAGAACTGCATTTCCTTACCGATTACCATAGAAGATACACAGCAAGCGATACCGTAGTCATCACCGTGAGTGACTCTCATAAGGTCATCGTTCTCGTACTGGATAGAAGATGTAGCGATGGACATCTTTGCACAGTACTTCTTCCAAGGTGCAGGAAGTCTGGTGGACCAAAGAACTGTCAGGTTAGGCTCAGGTGAAGGACCTAAGTTGGTTAAGGTGTGAAGGTAACGGAAGCTCATCTTTGTTACCATATGACGACCATCAACACCAACACCTGCTAAGGACTCGGTTACCCATACAGGGTCACCTGCGAAAATCTGATTATACTCAGGAGTACGAGCAAACTTAACGCAACGAAGCTTCATAATGAAGTGATCAACAAACTCCTGAATCTCCTGCTCGGTGAAGGTACCGTTCTTTAAGTCTCTCTCTGCGTAGCAGTCAAGGAAGGTAGAAGTACGTCCCAGGGACATAGCAGCACCGTTCTGCTCTTTTACGGAGCAAAGGTATCCGAAGTAAGTCCACTGAATAGCTTCCTTTACATTAGCTGCAGGCTTGGAAATATCAAAGCCGTAGGAAGCAGCCATTTCCTTCATCATCTTAAGAGCAGTAATCTGCTCGGAAAGCTCTTCACGAAGACGGATGACATCGTCAGTCATAACACGACCGGTGGAATCCTTCTGCTCTAACTTGTCCTCGATCAGTCTGTCGATACCGTAAAGAGCAACTCTTCTGTAGTCACCGATAATACGTCCACGACCATATGCATCAGGAAGACCTGTGATGATATGAGCGGAACGGCAAGCTCTCATCTCCTGGTTGTAAGCATCGAAACAACCAGCATTGTGAGTCTTTCTGTGAGTGGAGAAGAACTCGCTGATCTCAGGATCTACCTCGTATCCGTTATCTGCACAAGCCTTCTCTGCCATACGGATACCGCCGTAAGGCTGCAGGGAACGCTTGAAAGGCTTGTCGGTCTGGAAACCTACGATAGTCTCTTTGCTCTTATCAAGGTATCCGGGGCCATGAGAAGTGATAGTAGAAACAACCTTGGTGTCCATATCAAGAACGCCGCCTGCTTCTCTTTCCTTCTTCTGAAGCTCAAGCACCTGTGCCCATAAATCCTTTGTGTTTTGTGTAGCTTCTGCTAAGAAAGACTCATCACCATCATAAGGATGATAGTTCTTCTGAATGAAGTCACGAACATTGACTTCTTTGTCCCACTTGCCAGCTACAAAATCTGTCCATTCTGGTCTCATTTGAAATAGCCTCCTATAAAATTTTGTGATTATAATAATGGTATCTAATCTCTGGTTTCATTATAGGAAAAACTACTGATACAGTCAAGGTTTGGGAATGTTCTTTTTTTAAAACAAAGCTGGTAAAAACAGGGCGATTAACGCCACTTGTTTTTCTGTGCGTTATGGATTATACTTGTTACGTTCGAAACGGAACATTGTATGTTTACTATATTGAAAGGAGATTACTATGACAGGTATTACTGCTGATATGACAATCGGTGAGATTTTACAGAAGAATCCGGATGTTGCACCCATCCTTTTAGAGGCGGGTATGCACTGCCTGGGATGTCCTGCTTCTCAGGGAGAATCCTTGGCTGAGGCTGCAGTGGTTCACGGTATTGATATCGACACCCTTATGGCAGCTATTGAAAATGCGTAAACCATAGCGCCGGTTTTAAGCAAATAAACCGACCTCCCAGGCTAGAGCCGGTGGAGGTCGGTTTTCTTGTTTATGAATCCTTTGGGAAAGTCTAATTTGCAGATGCCTGCAGTCTGAGCAGAGCATTGTCGCTTAACAGAAGCTCGCAATACTCATTCAAATATGCGCTGTCGCAGCCCTTTTCCCGACAAAAGCTGCCGTACTCGGACAGAAGATTGCAGATTTTATTAAAGGTTTCTGTCATCCTTACTTCGCCGGTAAGGAGAAGAAAATACTCAGATTCTTTCGATCCCTTGTATAAATAGCTATCGACTTCCTCTGCACCGCCGACTAAGAGCGCTGCATCCAACACTTTTTCCAAGGAAGTAAAGAGGAACACCCTTTCTTTTCTGAGCGCCGGCTCCGCCTCAGGCTTTTTGGGGGCAGAATTCTCCATATATAAATCCAGAGGAGGCTTTGGCAAGCTCTTTTCCAGCTCTGCTTCTACTGCCTCTTCCACAGAAGGGGCAAAGCGGGAAAAACGAGTATCCAGCTCCTCCGGGTCCTCTACCTTGGTGATGATTAGGACAATGCAATCCTGATTCAAGGGGATGGCTTCAATCATCAGAGGGATGTCCTCTGCCTCAAAACCAAATTGGAAATGGGCCTGCTGCATCATATCGCGAAACAGGTTCTTGGCTTTTTCAGTGCCATAGGCTAATTCACTGAGCTTGATTTGCCGGCTGGCTAAATCTTCTCTGGTAAGGGTGCAGCGAATTTGATTTTCATTTACTTTTTCTATCTTCATAGGAAACCTCGTTATCAACTATATTTTTGTTTGTGGGTTCACTGAATTTCTCTGCAATATGTGATTTCATCATAGCTTTTTCGCTATCTTCCGTCAATAGACACGATAATAAGTTATAAAAATTTTAGAAATCCGAAATATTTTCTTGCATTTTGTTAATCGACTCTATATAATAAGTTTATAGGCCTCCGCAATTAGTGCGGGGAGGAGGTCTGTGTCTGAATCGACTCTTTGGAAGGAACTCCCTTCCGATATCCCATTTTTTGTAGGAAGAACGAATAAGGTTTACTTTTATTATATCTTAGTGTATGTAAAAATATTATTTTTGACAGCGCAAATCTGTTTGTCTTATAAGCAATTCAGTAACTTAATCGGATACAAAATCTGGAAAAAATCACCTTTATAACAAAATAATTCAAAAATCTGATTTCTTTACGATTCAAGCACAGCGGAGGCCGAGCTATTAATATACCACAACCTTTTGGCTCTGAAGGTCAACGGATTCTTTATTTCTCTGCAAATGAAATAGCGATAGGTTCCATTAAGAAATGTATCTCATCGTCAAAAGAGTGCCGGACAGAAGCCGAAAAAGGATGACTTTGCAAAAAGTCTATGCTAAAATGGAACTGCTCAAATACGGGCAGTTCTTTTTTTGGATACACTGACTACTTTAGGAAGAAGCGCAAGGAAGGGAAACAAGGATGAAAAAACTGATACCGATTTTGGTGGCATTGTGCCTTATGATTGTGATAGGCTTAAGCCTTATCGGCAAGGAGATTGTAGATAGATATTCCTATAGCAAAGAACGGGTTGATATGGATGCCTATTATAATGTGTCGGGAGACAATTGTGCCATTCTCTTCGAGGATCAGCAGCTGGAGGAATACGCCCTGGTGAAGGACGGACTCTGCTATATGAAACTGGAGGATGTGCATACCTATTTAAATCCAGGATTTTATTTTGATCCTGTGGAGGATCTGCTTTTATACACAGAGGCTGACGGCACGAACACAGCTGTGGTAAACGGCAGGGAATACACCAAGCCGGATGGCAGTGTGGTGACCCTTCCCTATGAGGTTTGGATGAAGCAGCAGGATATCTGTTATATTTCTATGGAATATGTGAAGCTGTTTACCAATTTTACCTATGCATATTACGAAAACCATTTGGAAATGAAGACCAGCTTTCCTGACACCCAGGTTGCTTATATGGAAAGAGATACCCAGGTACGTCTCAGAGGGGGAGTGAAGAGCCCCATTATGCGGGATGTTGCCCAAGGGGAGAAGGTAACTGTATTAGAGGCCATGGAAAACTGGTGTAAGGTAAAAACCTCAGATGCAATTATCGGTTATGTGGAATTAAAATACATGACTGAGCCTCAGACAGAGGAGGGGACACCTGCAAAGCATTACAAAAAGAAGGAATTTGAGACCTTGTCTATGGATGGAAAGGTGTGTCTGGGTTGGCACGCCATCGGCGGAGCCGGAGGAAATACCACTCTGGACAGTATGGCCCAGGAAGGGACGGCTATGAATGTCATAGCTCCCACCTGGTTTAGCATCACAAGCGAGGCGGGAGAATACCGAAGCTTTGGGGAGGCCTCCTATGTGAACAGAGCCCACGACAAGGGGTTATCTGTATGGGGTGTCTGGGATGACTTCAACTATGCCAATGAGAATGGAATTTCCATTGATATGAAAACGGTGCTGGAGCCAACCACCCAGCGTATGCGACTGGTGGGAAACATTGTCAGCTCGGCTCTGGAGCTTGGGCTGGATGGCGTAAATATTGACTTTGAGAAGTTAAGCAGTGGCTGCGCAGAAGCCTTTGCACAGTTTTTGCGGGAGCTTTCGGTGGAATGCCACAGGGCAGGCTTGCTTTTGTCGGTAGATAATTATGTGCCCTTCCACTTTAATGAGTATTACCGTCTGGATGTACAGGGAGAAGTAGTGGATTATGTCATCATCATGGGGTATGATGAGCATTGGCACGGCAGCAAGGACCCCGGAAGTGTGGCAAGTCTTTCCTATGTTACCAACGGAATCCAGAAAACCCTGGAGAAGGTAAAGCCGGAAAAGGTGATAAATGCCTTGCCCTTTTACACAATTATGTGGACCACAGAGGGAGCCGAGGTTACAGATGAGTATCTGACCTTAAATAATACAGCAGATTTTCTGGGCAGAATAGGCAAGGAGCCTGTGTGGGATGAGACAAGCGGCCAGAATTATCTGGAATGGGAGAGCGGTTCCAAGCTACACCAGATTTGGCTGGAGGACAGTCAGTCCATTCAAGCAAAGCTAAACGCTATGAGCAACTATAAGATCGGAGGAGTAGCCGTGTGGCGCCTGGGCTACGGAACCCCGGAGGTCTGGGAACTGTTAAAACTATACATGGGGGTATCATAAGTATGGATCAAGGAGATGGGACATGATGCCCCTCTCCTTGTTTTTTTGTTCTAAACAGACTGGCAAATATCATATGCTTAAGCACAATCGGTTTTGAATTGAGGTATGTAGGTTGTCACAAAAAACAGTGAAGCTCGTATTTGCCGGAACCTTTTTGATTGCATTGCTGGGATTTGTCCGGGTGCTGTCGGAGAGAAATGTATGGGACAGATGGTCCGTCACACAGACGGGGGCCAAGGTGGCTGAGGATAGGGGAGAGAACGGGGAACCAGGTTCGGAGAAAGAAAAAAAGCGGATTATTCTTGACCCGGGCCACGGAGGTTTTGACCCCGGCAAGGTAGGCACACTGCCGGATGGAACCCAGGTGCAGGAGAAAGTGATTAATCTTAAGGTAGCCAAAAAGCTGGCCGCCTATTTGGAGGCAAACGACTATCAGGTTATGCTGACCCGCACAGAGGATCAGGCCTTAGAGCTAGAGGGCCAGGGTAGCAAAAAAGCCCAGGATCTAAAGGCTCGGGTAGCCATGATAGAAGAAAACCACCCCAGCCTGGTTGTCAGTATTCACCAAAACAGCTTCCCCCAGGCAAAGATTAAGGGCGCCCAGGTGTTTTACTACCAAACCAGCCAGGAGGGCTTCCGGCTGGCAACCTCGGTGCAGGATTCTCTTCGCAACCTGGTGGAGCCTGAGAACCACAGACAGGTAAAGCCCAACAATTCTTATTACCTATTAAAGCATGTCTCGGCGCCCATCGTCATAGTAGAGTGTGGCTTTTTAAGCAATCCCCAGGAATGCGAGCTTCTGACCCAGGAGGAATATATTAGCAGAGTCGCCTGGGCCATTGCCATGGGCATCATTAGGGACGGAGTTTTTTGATGCTCATATCTGTCCCCAATGTAGCTTATGTGCGTCCCTAAAATCCCCTATGGTCTTTTTTGGGGAAGCATGATAAAATAAGCTGATATGTAGGGATTGAGGATAAAGATATGGAAACCATATATTTGGAATGCAAGGGAACCTGCGAGGATGAAGAAAAGCTTGTATTTGCAGGAGAAATTCTAAAAAACGGAGGCCTGGTTGCTTTTCCTACGGAGACAGTGTACGGTTTGGGAGGAGATGCCTTAAACAGAGAGTCCTCCCATAAAATATATGCTGCAAAGGGCAGACCTTCAGACAATCCGTTGATTGTGCACATTGCCCGCTGGGAGGATATTTATAAGATTACCAGGGAGGTGCCTAAGGAGGCAGAGCTTGTGGCAAGGGCGTTTTGGCCGGGGCCCCTGACTATGATTCTGTATAAGAACGAGAAGGTGCCCTATGAAACCACCGGAGGTCTGGATACCGTGGCAGTCAGATTCCCGTCTCACCAGGTTGCCAGACAACTGATAGAGCTTGGAGGAGGCTTCGTAGCGGCACCCAGTGCCAACACCTCCGGGCGACCCAGCCCAACCAACGCAAGGGATGTGGCTGAGGATATGAACGGCGTCATAGAGGCTATCATTGATGGTGGAGAGGTGGGGATTGGTATAGAATCCACCATACTGGATATGACGGTTTCCCCGCCTCAGATTCTGCGTCCGGGCTATATCACCCGGGAAATGCTGGAGGAGGTTCTGGGTCAGGTTGACCAGGATGTTACCATGTTTGAAACCGGTACCGGACAAGCGCCCAAGGCTCCGGGAATGAAATACAGGCATTATGCGCCGAAGGGGAAGCTTGTCATTGTAAAAGGGGACAGGCAGGCGGTGGTGGACTATGTGAACCGTCAGAGCGAGGAAGCCCGGAGAAAGGGAGTAAAAACCGGAGTCATTGCCACCCGGGAAACGGAAACCCTGTATCACAGCGATGTGGTTCTTTCCGCCGGCAGCAGGCAGGATGAAGACAGCATAGCCAGACATCTGTACAGCTGTCTGCGGGAATTTGACAGACAGGAGGCTAAGCTCTTGTTTTCGGAAAGCTTTGAAGCACCGGGGATAGGTATGGCAGTGATGAATCGTCTGTTAAAGGCCGCCGGCCATCAGGTTGTGGAAGTATGATACCTGCGGATTGTTCCGCACTTTGTGCTCTCACAATCCCGGTATCAACATAAATGTAAAAGAGAGGAGATTACAAAATGATAGCAATTGGAAGCGATCACGGTGGATTTGAAATGAAGGAGAAGGTGAAAAAGCACCTTGAGGAAAAGGGCTACGAGGTCAAGGATTGCGGCTGTTATTCTAAGGAAAGCTGCGACTATCCGGTGTTTGGACATGCAGTAGCCAAAGAAGTGGCAAGCGGCAACTGTGAAAAAGGAGTTGTCATCTGTACCACCGGTATCGGCATCAGTATGGTAGCTAACAAGACTAAGGGCGTTCGCTGTGCGCTTTGCTCCGAGCCCTTATCTGCCAAGATGACCAGACTTCACAATGATGCCAATGTGCTTGCTATGGGCGGAGCCCTGGTTGGCGAAAATATGGCTATGGAAATCGTGGATACCTTCTTTGGCACAGAGTTTTCCGGAGAAGAAAAGCATCAAAGAAGAGTGAACTTAATCGAAGAGTAGTATAAAGAAGAGTTGTATAAAACAGAATACACAGGAGGACAAAAGAATGGCAAAAGTAGTAATCATGGATCACCCTCTGATTCAGCACAAAATCGGTTTCATCAGACGAACCGACACTGGTACCAAGGATTTCAGACAGACCATCAGCGAAATCGCGATGCTGATTTGTTATGAAGCCACCAGAGACCTTCCCCTTGGAGATGTGGAAATTGAAACCCCTATTTGCAAGACAAGTGTAAAGGAGCTGAAGGGTAAGAAGATGGCGATTGTTCCCATTCTTCGTGCCGGTCTTGGTATGGTGGACGGCATTTTGAATCTGATTCCTGCGGCAAAAATCGGCCATATCGGCTTGTATCGTGACCCTGAGACTTTAAAGCCTGTGGAGTATTACTGCAAGCTGCCTGCGGACTGCGCAGAGAGAGAGGTCTTTGTAGTAGACCCTATGCTGGCAACCGGTGGCTCTTCAGTGGCAGCCATCCAGATGCTTAAGGATAAGGGCTGCAAAAACATTCACTTTATGTGCATCATTGCTGCTCCTGAGGGAATTAAGGCAATGCAGGAGGCACATCCGGATGTAGACTTATATGTAGGTTCCCTGGATGAGAAATTAAACGACCATGGATACATTGTTCCGGGTTTGGGAGACGCAGGAGACCGTATCTTCGGTACAAAATAAGGAGAAGACCGTGGCTGGTAAAAGGCAGGACTATATTAATTGGGATGAATATTTTATGGGGGTTGCGCATCTGTCGGGGATGCGCTCCAAGGACCCCAACACGCAGGTGGGGGCTTGTATTGTAAGCAAGGATAACAAAATCTTGTCCATGGGCTACAACGGATTTCCCGTTGGCTGCTCGGATGAGGAGTTCCCCTGGGAACGAGAGGGGGAAGATTTGGAGACCAAATATCCTTATGTGACCCACAGTGAGCTAAACGCCATACTGAATTACCGGGGCGGCTCCTTGGAGGACACTACCCTATATGTCTCCCTGTTTCCTTGTAATGAATGTGCGAAAGCCATCATTCAAGCCGGAATAAAGAGAGTTATCTATGATAGTGATAAGTACAATAATACTCCTATGAATCGGGCTGCTAAACGGATGTTTACGGCGGCAGGGGTGGAGTATATTCCCTATTCCCGAAGTGGAAGAAGCATTTTAATTCAGGTGTAAATCTGCGGAGAGAAGGATGCATTTCAAACGAAGTAGCAAAAATAGCATAAGACTGTTCGTCTGTATCCTGTTAGTGGCTGTGGTGGTAACACATAGCCATTCTCTTTTGTTGCCTTTTTTTAAGCTTCCCCCTAGTGTGGCTGTAGCGAAAAAATCCACCCAGCAGCAAATCAACGAGGAACAGGCTGAAAAGGAACGCCTGGAAAATGAGTTGAAGGAGCAGCAGGAGGATTTGAAGGATCTTAAGGGCACAAAGAAGAAGCTTCAAAAGGAGGTCAACACTCTAAATGACCAGTTAATTGAAACCAGTGATAAGCTGGTTGACTTGGAAAGCCAGATTTCCCAAAAGCTGGATGAGATCAAGCAAAGCTCCGAAGAGCTGGAGCATGCAAAACAGACAGTGGACTGGCAGTATTCCTGTATGGTAATTCGTGTGCGGGATATGTATGAGCGACGGGATTTCAGTATTGCCAATGCCATCCTAAGCTCCGGCAGTGTGGGTGATATGTTAAATGCCGCGGACTGGTACGAAACCATAGCAGCCTATGACCGGAAGAAACTACAGGAGTTCCAGGAGGAACAGGAAGCGGTGGAAAAGCTGAAAGCCAAGCTGGAGCAGGAAAAGCTGGAATTGGATGCCCTTAAGCTGGAGGCCGAGGTAGAAAAGAATCAGATTGCGGGTCTTTTAAGTCAGACCTCCAACAATCTTGCGGATTGTGTGGATCAGATTGATGAGGCGGAAAAAGAAGCCTTGGAGTATGAAAAGCAGATTAAGGAAAAGGAAGAAACTCTGGAGAATCTGAAAAAGATTTTAGAGGAAGAGAAACGTTTAAGCCAGGCCGCAGCCAACGCCACTTGGAGGAATATTTCCGAAGTAACCTTCGCGGAGGGAGACCGTGCCCTTCTGGCGAATCTAATCTACTGCGAAGCAGGAGGAGAGCCCTATGAAGGCAAGCTTGCAGTAGGCAGCGTTGTCATCAACCGTGTGCTTAGCTCGAAATATGCGGACACCGTAGTTGGTGTAATCTATCAAAAGGGGCAGTTCTCTCCCGTGAGAAGCGGCCGGCTTGCACTTACCCTGGCGGCCAACAAAGCCAACGCTGACTGCTATCGCGCTGCAGATGAAGCCATGAGCGGCATCACCAATGTGGGCAATTGCGTGTATTTCAGAACTCCCATTCCCGGACTCACCGGAATTTCTATCGGGAATCATATCTTCTATTAAAGTATGGTGTACCAGGGGGACGGTAAAAAATGGCTCTTTTTGTGTCCCCCTGGTACACCATCCAGACAACTCTGCAGTCTGTCAAACCGGTCTTTGTAAATATACTCCAGTAAATGATTCAGGCGCTGCATACAGACAACCATTTTCTCTGGGGATAACAGGCCGCGTTCAAAGGCCTCTGCCAGCTCGTCCAAATCCAAAACCCTTAGTTTCCCGTCAGGGTAAAGAATCACATCTGCCAGTAAATCCGTTACCACGAGCTTTGTGCGCTCTTCGTTCCATTCGTAGTCCACAATATCACAGTACCAATAGAGTAAAGAGCCATCCTGCTTAAAGAATTTGCTGACCTTAAAGCCTTGATTTAAAAAGTAGCAGGAGCAGCCGTGGTCAAAATCGTTCCTGGGATGAATGGTTTTCCATTTTGTGATAATCATATCCTCATTCTGGGTAACAATCTCATCCCCCTTAAGCAACAGGCATTCCTCCGGAATAATTCTTCTTCTGTAAATCTCCAATCCCTTCATTTGTATCCCCTCCCATAGAGTTTTTATTATTTTAACACTACCGGTCTTTTCCGACAAGGGGACCTGTCCCCCTTGCCCCCTAAAAGTGCTAGACTTTTTTTGAGATTTTGGGTATACTACCCATGATGCGATACTTTTGTCTGAGGGTCGATATGAGACATAAAAAGCCATATAAGAAAAGTGTATATCAGTCCTTGGTTTTGCTGTCACAATTTGGTATCAATATGGTTGTTCCTATTGCTATGTGTTGTGCCGTGGGAATATGGCTGGACAATCGATTTCATACAGCCTGGATTACCATAGTTTTGTTTTTTATTGGGGCAATCGCAGGAGGACAAAATATTTATCGCTTAGTGAAAAAGTTGGATGGTAAGGACAAAGACAGTGACGAAGCTTCTGACCAAACTGAAATTAGGAAATGACACACTGGGGGAAATGTATGTTGGTATGATGGCATATGGACTTCTCTGTCAGCTTCCCGGGTTTTTTCTTGGAGATTTTGCACTGACCTACAGCGTATCCTTATGGATTGGGGTGGTGCTTTCGGCAGCCAGTCTTTATCACATGTATGTGACTTTGGACAGAGGGCTTGACCTGCCCCAGAAACAGGCGTCCAAAAAAATTTTCACAGGTTATATCACCCGATATGTCCTATTTACTATTGTTTTGGTGATATCTGCCTTCCTTCCAATAACCCATCCTTTGGTGGTGTTCGAGGGGTATTTTGCTTTGAAGGTATCGGCTTTTTTACAGCCGTTTACCCATAGATTTATGAATATGCTTAAGAAAGAGAGGTGAGAGTATGGCAAATGGAGTCTTGTTATCCGCAGGAAACATAGATGTTATGGTTCATGGCTTATTTAAGTACAGCTTTTTTGGCCATGAGGTGTGGATAACAACAACGCATGTATGCCTGCTTTTGGTAATGCTTATCTTAATTGGCTTTTCCGTTGCAGCAGGACAGACCATGAAGCAGGGGAAAGAGATTCCCGGCGGATTCCAGAATCTGGTGGAGCTTATTGTTGAGAAGCTGGATTCCATGGTGGCGGGAAGTATGGGAAAGAGCGCAGCCAAATACCGTAACTATATCGGCACGGTATTTATCTTTATTCTGGTATCCAATATTTCAGGTCTGTTGGGACTAAGACCACCTACAGCAGATTACGGCGTTACCTTTCCTCTTGGGCTGATAACCTTCGTACTGATTCATATCAATCAGTTCCGCTATCAGAAGCCAAAGGATATCTGGAGAGACATGTGCTCCCCGTTGCCGCCCTGGTTACCTATCTGGTTCCCGATTAATATTATCAGTGAACTGGCTGTGCCGGTGTCATTGTCCTTGCGTTTGTTTGCGAATGTCCTGTCCGGAACCATCATGATGACCTTGATCTACGGAATTCTGGGTTGGATAGCAACTGTTTGGCCCGCAGCACTTCATGTTTACTTTGATTTGTTCTCCGGAGCAATTCAGACCTATGTATTCTGTATGCTGACCATGACCTTTATCTCCAATGCAATCGGAGAGGAAGCCTGAGAAAGGCGATTAAAGCTGGTGTATATGGCGAATGTATCAAAACAAGAGCTGATACAAAATAATATTTTATATCAATATATTTAGGAGGAAAAGAAATGGATTTTAACGAGAATTTTATTTTAGGTTGCTCTGCTATCGGCGCAGGCTTGGCAGTCATTGCCGGTATCGGACCTGGTGTAGGACAGGGTATTGCAGCAGGACATGCAGCTGCAGCAGTAGGACGTAACCCCGGAGCAAAAAGTGAAATTACTTCCACCATGATTATGGGTCAGGCTGTTGCCGAGACCACCGGTCTGTACGGCTTGCTTGTAGCAGTTCTGTTATTGTTTGTTAAGCCTCTGCTTTGGTAATGACACCCTGAAAGGAGACTACAATGACACTATTAACCCAAGGGGAAACCTATGACAGAATGTTCGGCATCGACTGGCAGCTGTTGGCAGATTCCACTCTGACCATCATCGCAGTTGTTGTCCTCTTTGGCGTCATGAGTTATTTCCTGTTTAATCCGGCAAGGAAAATGTTAAATGACCGTAAGGAGAAGATTGCCGGAGAGCTTGCCCAGGCAAAGGCTGACATGGATGCTGCACGCAGCATGAGGGAGGAGTATGAGTCCAGACTGAAGGCAGTAGACAAGGAGGCAGACGGCATCCTGAGCGAGGCTCGCAAGAAGGGACTTGAAAACGAGAACCGTATTGTGGCCGAAGCGAAGGAAGAGGCCAGTGCGATTTTAGAGAGAGCCAGGGTAGAAGCTCAGCTTGAGAAGTCTAAGATTTCAGATGAGGTGAAGAAAGAGATTATCGAAGTGGCAGGTGCCATGGCAGGTAAGCTGGTTGCAGCTTCTCTGGACCCTGAGACCCAGGACAAGCTGTTGGATGACACTTTGAAGGAGATGGATGACAAGACATGGCTAAAATAGTTCAAAAAACCTATGGGGAAGCCCTATATGAACTGGCCATGCAGGAAAATCCTACAGAGCTTTTAAAGGAGGCCGGTCAATTAGAGGAGATTCTTCGCGAAAATCCTGAGTTTGACAAGCTTATGAAGCATCCGGGCATTGCAAAACAGGAAAAGCAAAAGATACTAAAGGAAGTATGGGAGGGCAGGATCAGTCCCGTCCTTTTAGGCTTTCTGGATCTTTTGATAACAAAGGACAGATACGCCTATCTTCCACAGATTCTGGAGTATTTCACAGACAAGATGAAGGAAACCCAGAAAATCGGTGTAGCCTTTGTGACAACCGCAGTAGAGCTTACCGGGGAAAAGAAGGCAGAAATTGAGAAAAAGCTTCTGGATACCACAGAATATGAAACCTTTGAGATGCATTATAAGGTGGATGCCTCCATACTTGGGGGTATGATTGTCCGCATCAAGGACAGGGTGGTAGACAGCAGTATCAAGAGCAAGCTAAACGGCTTGACAAAAGAGTTATTACAAATTCAGCTTGGCTGAAAGAAAGGTGAGACAGATTCATGAATTTAAAACCTGAAGAAATCAGTTCTGTTATCAAAGAACAAATTCAGAGATATGCATCTGCCCTTGAGGTATCCGATGTGGGTACTGTTATCCAGGTGGCAGACGGTATCGCGCGAGTACATGGTCTGGAAAATGCTATGCAGGGAGAGCTTTTGGAGTTCCCCGGTGATGTATACGGCATGGTATTAAACCTGGAAGAAGATAATGTAGGTGTGGTTTTGCTGGGAAGTGCAAAGAACATCAACGAAGGTGATTTGGTTAAGACCACCGGACGTGTTGTGGAGGTTCCTGTAGGAGATGCGCTTCTCGGAAGAGTCGTCAACGCACTGGGTCAGCCCATTGATGGCAAAGGGCCTTTGCAGACGGATAAATACCGTAAGATTGAGCGCGTAGCCAGCGGTGTTATCACCAGAAAAAGCGTGGATACTCCGCTTCAGACCGGTATCAAGGCAATTGACTCCATGGTACCTATCGGAAGAGGACAAAGAGAGCTCATCATCGGGGACCGTCAGACCGGTAAGACCGCCATTGCCTTGGACACCATTATCAACCAGAAGGGCCAGAATGTAAAATGTATCTATGTGGCAATCGGCCAGAAGGCTTCTACCGTTGCAAATATCGTAAAGACCTTGACAGAGTTTGGAGCTATGGCCTATACGACAGTTGTTGTATCTACTGCCAGTGACCTTGCTCCCTTACAATACATTGCTCCTTATTCCGGCTGTGCAATCGGCGAGGAGTGGATGGAGAATGGCGAGGATGTTCTGGTTATCTATGATGACCTGAGTAAGCACGCAACTGCTTATCGTACCCTCTCCCTCCTGCTTCGTCGTCCACCCGGGCGTGAGGCATATCCCGGTGATGTCTTCTATCTGCACTCCAGACTATTAGAGAGAGCAGCCAGAATGAGCGAGGAGTACGGCGGCGGTTCCCTGACTGCCCTTCCTATCATCGAGACCCAGGCAGGAGATGTATCTGCTTACATTCCTACCAACGTTATTTCCATCACTGACGGTCAGATTTATCTGGAGACAGAGATGTTTAATGCGGGCTTCCGTCCTGCGGTAAATGCGGGTCTTTCCGTATCCCGTGTAGGTGGTGCTGCCCAGATTAAGGCTATGAAGAAAATCGCAGCTCCTATCCGTGTGGAGTTGGCTCAGTACCGAGAGCTGGCAGCTTTCGCACAGTTTGGCTCCGAGCTGGATGCAGATACCAAGGAGAAGCTGGCCCAGGGTGAGCGTATTAAGGAAATCTTAAAGCAGCCTCAGTATAAGCCTATGCCGGTACAGTATCAGGTTTTGATCATCTATGTTGCAACCAAGAAGTATCTGTTGGATGTGGCAGTAGACCAGATTACCCGTTTTGAACAGGAATTCTTTGAATTTATAGACACCAAGTATCCGGAGATTCCTCAGAGCATTGCAACTGAGAAGGAAATTTCGGCTGCTATCGAGGAGAAGCTGGTAGCTGCAATCGAGCAGTTCAAGGCACAGTGGAAATAAAGAAGGGGGACGTTTTCTATGGCATCAATGCGTGATATTAAGCGCCGCAAGGGAAGCATCCAGAGCACCCAGCAGATTACAAAGGCTATGAAGCTGGTTTCCACTGTAAAATTACAGCGGGCCAGAGCCGGCGCTGAACGTTCCAAATCCTACTTTAACTGTATGTTTGAAACGGTAAACAGCATTCTTTCCAGAGTAGGATACTTGGATCATAAGTATTTAAAACCAGGGAAATCCTCCAAGAAGGCTGTGATTGTAATTACCTCCAACAGGGGATTAGCCGGTGGCTACAATACCAATGTCACAAAGCTTTTGACTCAGAATGAGGCAATGGCAAAAGAGGACGTAGTGGTTTATGCAATCGGAAATAAGGGAAGAGAGGTCCTGCAGAGAAAGGGCTATGAGATGAAGGAGGTTCTTCCGGAAATCGTTGAGAGCCCTACCTATGCAGATGCTATGCTCCTGACGGAAAGACTTTTAAAGAGTTTTGAGGAAGAGGAGATAGGTGAGATTTACATTGCCTATACGGCCTTTAAGAATACAGTGAGCCACATTCCCACCCTGCTTAAGCTTTTGCCTGTAGAATATGCACAGAAGGAAGGGGAGGACAACGCTGCTCTGATGAATTTTGAGCCGGCGGATGAGGAAGCCTTGGATCTGATTATTCCCAAATACCTTTCCAGTATCGTGTATGGCGCATTAGTGGAGGCCGTGGCATCTGAGAATGCAGCCCGTATGCAGGCTATGGATAGTGCAACCAGCAATGCAGATGAGATGATTGGGAAACTGTCCTTATTGTACAACAGAGCAAGACAGAGCTCTATTACACAGGAATTGACAGAAATTATAGCAGGAGCTGAGGCTATCGGTTAAAGGGTCCAGAGCTTCTGCTTAGACGAGCAGGTGGTTCGCATCTGCAATGAAGAATGGATGTCCCTTTTGGGACAGGAAAGAGGTAAAAATGGCAGGAGAGAAGAAAGGGAAGATTACCCAGGTCATCGGTGCGGTTTTGGATATTCGCTTTGATGACGGAATGCTTCCTGAAATAAATGAAGCCATTCGTATTGCTACCAGAGATGGCGGGGAGCTGGTTGTAGAGGTTTCCCAGCATTTAGGAGACGATACGGTGCGTTGTATTGCCATGGGTACCACGGACGGTTTGGTGAGAGGAATGGAGGCTATTGCCACAGGAGCTCCTATTTCCGTTCCGGTTGGTGAAAACACCCTGGGCAGAATGTTCAACGTATTAGGCCAACCCATCGACAACCTACCTACTCCGGAGGGAGTGAGCTACGAGCCCATTCACAGGGCAGCTCCCAGCTTTGAGGAGCAGTCTACGGAGACAGAGCTGCTGGAGACAGGTATCAAGGTCGTTGACTTGCTTTGCCCTTATCAAAAGGGTGGTAAAATCGGACTCTTCGGTGGTGCCGGTGTAGGAAAAACCGTGTTAATTCAGGAATTGATTCGTAACATTGCTACAGAGCACGGCGGATACTCTGTATTTACCGGTGTTGGCGAGAGAACCCGTGAGGGTAATGATTTGTATCATGAGATGAAGGAATCCGGCGTTATAGACAAGACCACCATGGTATTTGGTCAGATGAACGAGCCCCCCGGAGCCAGAATGAGAGTGGGTCTTACCGGTCTTACTATGGCGGAATACTTTAGAGACAAGGGCGGGAAGGATGTGCTCCTTTTCATTGACAATATCTTCCGTTTCACACAGGCAGGTAGCGAGGTTTCAGCTCTTTTGGGCCGTATGCCTTCCGCAGTAGGATATCAGCCTACCCTGCAGACAGAGATGGGTGCGCTGCAGGAGAGAATCACATCCACAAAGAACGGTTCCATCACTTCCGTTCAGGCAGTTTATGTGCCTG
>CAMAHO010000028.1 GCA_945834545.1 uncultured Lachnospiraceae bacterium
CGAATATTTTGTAGGATTGCGAGAGCACGCAGTGCGTAGCAATCCGTAGGTATCACACAACACAATTGGAAAGAGAAAAGAGGAAAACAGGATGAATGAGATTCAGTTAAAATACGGATGCAACCCCAATCAGAAGCCTTCTCGCATTTTTATGGAGGATGGAAAGGAGCTACCGGTTACGGTGTTAAACGGTAAGCCCGGATATATTAATTTTTTGGATGCCTTTAACGGCTGGCAGCTTGTTAAGGAGTTAAAGGAAGCAACAGGACTTCCTGCTGCTACCTCCTTTAAGCATGTGTCTCCCGCCGGGGCAGCAGTAGGCCTTCCCCTTTCCGATACCTTGGCAAAGATTTACTGGGTAGATGATTTAGGAGAGCTTTCTCCCTTGGCCTGTGCCTATGCCAGAGCAAGAGGAGCAGACAGAATGTCCTCCTTTGGTGATTTTATCGCTCTCAGTGATGTCTGTGATGAGTCCACAGCAAGACTGATCAAGAGAGAGGTTTCTGACGGAGTGATTGCACCCGGATACACAGAGGAAGCTCTTAAGCTATTGAAGGAAAAGAAAAAGGGAAATTATAACATCATTCAGATTGACCCTTCCTATGTGCCTGCTGAGCTTGAGAGAAAGCAGGTATACGGCATTACCTTTGAACAGGGCAGAAATGAGCTGAACATCGATAAAGAGCTGCTCTCCAATCGTATTACAAAGAACAAAGAGATACCCGAAAGTGCCCTCATCGATATGAAGATTGCACTGATCACTTTAAAATATACCCAATCCAATTCTGTATGTTATGTAAAAGACGGTCAGGCCATCGGTATCGGCGCAGGACAGCAGTCCAGAATTCACTGTACCAGACTTGCAGGCAGCAAGGCAGACAACTGGTGGCTTCGTCAGTCTCCTCAGGTAATGGGACTTCAGTTTGTGGATTCTCTGGGACGTGCAGACCGTGATAATGCCATTGATGTCTATATGGGCGAGGAGTACGAGGACGTATTGGCAGAAGGCGTATGGCAGAAGACCTTCAAGGTAAAGCCTGAGGTATTCACCAGAGAAGCAAAGAAGGAATGGCTGTCCAAGCTATCCCATGTGACCTGCGGTTCCGATGCCTTCTTCCCCTTCTCAGACAACATCGAGAGATGTCATAAGAGCGGTGTGAAGTACATTGCACAGCCCGGTGGCTCTGTCCGTGACGATTTGGTCATTGAATGTGCTGACAAGTATGACATGGTAATGGTATTTACCGGTATTCGTTTATTCCATCATTAAAATAAAGTGTGCCACCGGGGACGGTAAAAACTGGCTTTTTTTGTGTCCCCGGTGGCACTTTCTTGTCTAAAATGACTTGAAATCAAAGTGCATAATATGGTACTATTGTGAAGAATTTATTGAAAAATGAGAGGCAATTACCATGAGTGACAGTGAAAGCAGAAATTTCATAGAAGCTTTGATAGATAAGGATTTGGAGGAAGGCGTTTACGACCACGTTCACACACGTTTTCCGCCGGAGCCAAACGGGTATCTCCACATTGGGCATGCCAAGGCCATTCTTGTCAATTCCATGATTGCGGAGGAATACAACGGCAAGTTCAATATGCGTTTTGATGATACTAATCCGACGAAGGAGGACATCGAGTTTGTTGAGTCCATCAAGGCAGATGTAAAGTGGCTTGGGGCAGATTGGGAGGATAGACTTTTCTTCGCATCCAACTATTTTGACCAGATGTATGAGGCTGCCGTGAAGCTGATAAAAAAGGGTAAGGCTTATGTTTCTGACCTGACAGCAGAGCAGATCAAGGAATACAGGGGAAGCTTTACAGAGCCTGGGAAAGAGGACCCTTCCGCTACCCGTAGCATTGAGGAAAATCTTCTCCTCTTTTCGCAAATGAAGGAAGGGAAGTTTGCGGATGGAGAAAAGGTACTCCGCGCTCGTATTGATATGGCTTCTCCCAATATTAATATGCGTGACCCTGTCATCTACAGAGTGGCTCATATGACGCACCATAATACCGGTGATAAGTGGTGCATTTATCCTATGTATGATTTTGCTCATCCCATTGAGGATGCTATTGAAGGGATTACCCATTCCATTTGTACTCTGGAGTTTGAGGACCACAGGCCACTCTACGACTGGGTAGTGCGGGAGCTTGAGTACCCCAATCCACCTCGTCAGATAGAGCAGGCTAAGATGTATTTGAAAAATGTGGTGACCGGAAAGAGATATATCAAGAAGCTGGTTCAGGAGGGAAAGGTAGATGGTTGGGATGACCCACGCCTGGTTTCTATCGCTGCCCTCAGAAGACGCGGCTTTACACCGGAATCCATTCGGATGTTTGTCAAAATGTGTGGTGTTTCCAAGGCTCAGTCTGTGGCTGACTATGCAGCTTTAGAATACTGTATCCGCGAGGATTTAAAACCGAAGGCAAAGCGGTATATGGCTGTTTTGGACCCAGTAAAGCTGATTATCGATAACTATCCGGAGGACCAGGTGGAATATCTGTCCGGCGTGAATAATCCTGAAAATGAGGAGCTTGGAACCAGGGAGATTCCTTTCGGAAGAGAGCTTTACATCGAGAGAGAGGACTTTATGGAGGAACCACCCAAGAAATATTTCAGAATGTTTCCCGGGAATGAGGTTCGTCTGATGAATGCTTACTTTGTCACATGTACGGGTTGTGTGAAGGATGAAAACGGTAATGTGACAGAGATTCATTGTACCTATGACCCGGCCAGCAAGGGGGGTAACAGTCCGGATGGCAGGAAGGTGAAGGGAACTATTCACTGGGTTGCGGCAAAGACTGCACTTCGTGCCAAGGTTCGTTTGTATGAGAATCTGATTGACGAAGAGAAGGCAGAGGAGTGTGGCTCTATCTATGATGAGGAGGGGAATGTGTATTTGAACCCTAATTCCCTGGAGGAGAAGGAGTGTTTTTTGGAGCCTGCATTTAAGGAAGCAAAGGCCTTTGACAGATATCAGTTTGTCAGACAGGGATTCTTCTGTGTTGACTGCAAGGATTCTACAGAGGAGAGCCTTGTTTTCAATCGAATCGTATCACTTAAGAGCTCCTTTGTATTGCCCAAATAAACGCTTTGGGTTGTAACTGGTTTGTTTGTATATAGGGAAAGGTATGGTATAGGGAATGGGTTTATTATCCGGATTGGGATCCTTGGGACTGGGTAATATTGAAAAAATGGACCTCTTTCAAGAAGAAGACAAAAAGCAGAAGGTTTTGTCTAGCGGTTCGGAAGAGGTAAAAAGACCGCAGGAGGAAGAGTTTATCTTTGATAAGCAGCTGGTGTGTCCTGTCTGTGATAAGAAGATTGCTGTGAAGATAGCGAAATCAGGTCGGGCCAAGCTGATTGCTTCCGACTTGGATTTGCGTCCTCAATATGAGTTTTTTGACAGCAGCAAGTACGACACGGTTGTCTGCGAATCCTGCGGCTATTCTGCTTTAACGCGATATCACAAGGCGCTGGCGCCCAGTCAGGTAAAGGCGATTCGCGAGAACATCAGTAAAAGTGTAAATGTGACAAGATATCGAGAGACTACCTACAGCTATGAACAGGCCTTGGAGCGATATCGTTTGTGCTTGGCTTGTGCTATGGTAAAGAAGGCCAAAAACAGTGAGAAAGCATACATATGCCTGAAGATGGCCTGGCTTCTTCGTGGGTATGTGGAGAGTGGCGAGCTGGATAAGGAGGAAGAGAAGAAACAGGGGATGAAAGACCTGGAGCAAGAATCCCTTCGCAATGCTTACACGGGTTTCCTGGATGCCAGACAAAATGAAAGCTTTCCTATGTGTGGCATGGATGAGATGACCATGGATTATTTGATCGCAGCCATTGCTTATGAAATCAACGAGATGGAAGCAGCCGCCCGAATGGTTCAGTCGATTCTGGTGTCAAATGTAGCGAGTAAACGCGTGAAAGAAAGAGCACTTTACCTAAAGGATTTAATTATTGAGGCTAGAAAGAAAGCCTAAAGGGGTAGCATGTATTCATTAACCATGACCTTACAGACAGGTAAAAAGGAATGCCTGTATGAACAGATTTATGAGTATATAAAGATGGAGATAAAAGAGGGGAGACTTTCGAAGGGAGAAAAGCTCCCCTCTACCCGTTCTCTGGCAGAGCAGCTTCAGATTTCCAGAAGTACTGTGGACTATGCCTATTGCCAGCTGCTGGATGAAGGATATATTGAAGCCAGGCCAAAGAGGGGGTATTTTGTCTGTGAAATGGAGCAGGACTTTGATAAAAACTGCCGGGAGAAGGATTACAGCCTCTCCTGCGCAGAGGGAGCTGCCGCTACGACAGAGAATGAGATGCCTTTCTTGCAATATGACCTGTCACCCTATGCAGTCAGTATGGAGCACTTCCCTTTTAGCGTATGGAAAAAGATCACGAAAAATATATTGACGGAGAGCAATGCGGCCCTGTTTTCCCATGGAGAACGGCAGGGAGATTATGCTCTCAGAGAAACTATCTGTAAATATCTGCATTCCTCTCGAGGTGTGAATTGTTCTCCGGAGCAGATTGTGGTGGGAGCCGGAAATGATTATCTGCTTCTTTTGTTGGAGAAGATTTTTGCGGAGACTAGAACAGTTGCCCTGCAGAATCCAACCTATCCCAGAGCGGGGAAAGCCTTTGCCTCCTTTGGTTGGAACCTGCGGTTTATTGAGGGGAAAAAGGATGGCCTGGATGTTTCCGCAGAGCCTATGGAGGAGGTGGATTTGGTCTATGTGATGCCCTCTCACCAATTTCCTACCGGAGAAGTGATGTCTGCTACGAATCGTTCCAGACTGTTAGCCTGGGCAGCCACCAAGGAAAATCGTTACATCATAGAAGATGACTATGACAGCGAATTCCGCTACCGCGGGAAACCGATACCGGCTCTTCAGGGCTCGGACAGAGGGGATAGGGTGATTTATATAGGTACCTTCTCCAAAGCCATAGCCCCGGCCATACGTATCAGCTACATGGTTTTGCCAAAAAGCCTTCTACCGCGATATCGTGAGAAGTGCGGCTTTTATTCCTGTACCGTATCTCGTATTGACCAAAGGATTGTAAATGAATTTATCCGGGATGGGTATTTTGAAAGGTATTTAAACAAAATGCGAAAGGTCTATCGAGCCAAGCATCAATTGATGCTGGATGGATTGTCAGGCTTGGAAAAGAAATACCAAATTACCGGTGAAAATGCCGGACTTCATTTTGTGCTGACTGCAAAAGGGGAAATCGGCGAGGCGGAAATCTTGGAAAAAGGAAGGCAGGCAGGTATCAAGTTATATGGAATGAGCGAATACTCTTCGGTAAAAACCCCGAAAAAGTCCTCCGTGCTGGTGGGCTTCGGAGGACTGTCGGATGCAGAAATTAAAGAGTGTACCAGGCTTCTGACAGGAATCCTGGCTTAGCATGTATCGGGAAAACATCAGAAAAACTGTTCTTCGTTTTCTTTTACTTCCCCGGCATTTTCAAAGGAAGAATCGGAGGAACCTTCTGATAAAGGGGTAAAATCGGAGGAGGAGTCAGCGGCCGTCTCCTCTCCGGGAGTTTCTTCCTTAGCGGGTTCGGCCTCAGGAGAACCCTCCTCAGTTGCATTCTGTGGAACCTGTATGGATTCCTCTTCCTTGTCAATTAAGGATTCGGGGATATCAAAGTCTTCGTCGAAATCCAATTCGGAGGCCTTTTTTTGATAAAAGCGGTAAGCTGCTGCAGCTGCTACGGTAGCGGCAGCGGTAAACAGTACAAATTTTCCAAATTTCTTTGCCATAATGTTCTTTTCCTTTCTGTGAGTTTGGGTTGCGATATGCTCTGTAACAATTCAGCCGCGCCATTCACAAAGTCGCACCTTCGGTGCTTTCTCGCTGCTACGCAGCTAACTTTGTTCATAAAATGGCGCTTAACTCATAACCCGTATAGCAGACCTGTTTATGCAAGCATAACATGCCTGCTACACGGGTTATGGCTGAACTGTTACAATATTTTGGGCGGGTCCCAAGGTCATTTACCCACCTTTGAGCAAGCTCAGGTGGGTAAAGACTTTGGTACCCTGGTATCATAATAATAATATATTTTTCCCAAAATGGAAATAAAATATGTATAAATATTTTCTGAACTATGATAAACTGAGTATGTCGGTGGTGTTGCCGAGGGATAGAAGTGGAACAAAAGATAAGAGATAGAGCTATGAACGGTAAGTTTTTTGACTTAAAAAAAGAAAAACAGGATAGAATGATAAATGGAGCCTTGAAGGTGTTTGCCCTCTATGGGTATGCTCATGCCAGCACAGATGAGATCGTTAAGGAAGCCGGCATCAGCAAGGGCTTGTTGTTTCACTATTTTGAGAGTAAATTGGGTACCTATAAATTTGTCTATGATTATTGTACCAGGTTTTTGGTTTTGGAGCTTTCCAGCCAGTCCCTGCCGGAGAATGCAGACCTCTACGATGGGGAGAGGGCTTGCCTGACAGCATTGTTAAACTGTGCGCAGACCTATCCGTACCTGCCACTTTTTTTGTTGAATTCCAGGCAGGAGGAGGTATTTGAGGCTCTGGAGGTGTCTGTGGCAAAGAATACGACCATTCGGGAAGCTATGGATGCACTGAGGACAAAGATACAGTGTACAGAGGAGGAGCCTTCAGGAAAGAAAAAAAGGCTGCTGACCTTCACAATAGAGGGAATTTTGTTGGGAGCCTATCGGGAGAAAGCCTTCCAGGCAACTATGGTTTTAGAACAGGTGGAGGAGTATATAGAGTACCTCAGGGAGCATTTCGGGTAACACTGATATGCTCCCTTTTTTCAACGAGGAACATTATTTTTGCATCTTGTAAGGACCGTCTGCTGGATACCCACCCTTTAGTTTTTGCATGCCTCTTTGGATGGCATCCTTTGAATTTTTCCAGTCCGCCTCTTTATTCTTATAATCAAATTTCTCTATCATCCAGGAAACATCCTCAAACAGACGCTCCATATTGTCCTTCATCAACGGAAGCATGTCAGAATAAAAGGCCTCCAAATCCGGTCCGCTTAAGGTCTCATCCGCCTGTTCTAGTACATCTGCAAAGTGACTCATACAAAAGCCCTTGCTCTTTTTCACCTTCTCTACAAAGACAGAATCGTTTTTGTATAAGTAGAAAAAGGTCTCTAAATAGCGCTTATAGGTCTGGGCAATCTGTTCACAGATGTAGCAGGAGGATTCCCTATCTCTAAGCCATTCCACAATGGGATTGGCGGAGCTTGCAGGTCGAAACAGGGACTTGGAGGAGCGTTTAGGGGAATAGCTCTTGAACTTGTTTTCCATCTCCTTGAGCGTTTTTTTATAGTGTGTCTTTAGGATCCAGGCATTTCCCAAGGTATTTCCGTATTCAAACATGTTCTTGAAATGCTCCCTGCAAAAGCCGGCTTTGTCTGTTAAATCCCGCACATCGGATTCCATATAGGAGGCACAGCTGCCTAAGACATACTCTATGATGTCCTCTTTGGTTTTGCGATAGATAAAACAAAAGGGGCACTCGTCGTTGGCGTTGACAGCATCGTTTAAGGGGATGGTATAAAGCATTTCTTTCATGGTATAGACTCCTTTACAGTGTCGCGTCTGTGGTAAAATCTGACGGTCGCAATTTTATTCATGGTAAGGCAAGAGGCGAAATAGGTCAAGGTTTTGTAAAGCAAACCAGAAACTATTTGCTACATAGTATTTAAAACTATGTAAGAAAATAATTTATACTATTAAATGTTGTAATTGATAGCAAGATGTGATATGGTAGATGTAGTTTGACTTTAGAGTGTAGGAGGCAGGATAAACTCGGGCCAGTGTGCAAAAGAGGTTATCCGTAATGGTTTATGAGTGAGATATATCAGATTATTTCAGATGGTTCCTGTGATTTGGACCCTAAGATAGCAGAAGAGGCAAAGGTGAAGGTGGTTCCCTTTTATGTTTCCTTTGATGGAGAGAACTATGAGAAGGAGATAGAAGAGGTTGGCATTCGTGACTTTTATCAGAAAATGGTGGACAATCCGAAGCTGTTTCCCAAGTCCTCTCTTCCGTCAACACAGGACTATATAGATGCGTTCACACCCTATGTAAATCAGGGTATTCCTATCATTTGTATCTGCATCACCACAAAATTCAGCGGTTCCTATCAGTCGGCTATGAATGCGAAGCAGATGATAGAGGAGGAACAGCCGGAGGCAAAGATTACGGTAATCGATTCTACCATCAACACGGTATTGCAGGGGATTTATGTATTGGAGGCCTCCAGACTGCAAAAAGCAGGGAAGAGCTATGAGGAGACCATTGCCAGATTGGAAGAGATTAAGTCTACCGGACGCATCTTCTTTACGGTAGGAAGTATTGATTATTTAAAACACGGCGGACGAATCGGAAAGGTTGCCGGGGTGGCGGGAAGCGTTCTTGGCATCCGTCCGGTGATTACCCTGAAGGAAGGAGAAATTTTCCCCTCCGGTTTGGGAAGAAGCAGAAAGGGAACCCTTTCCAAGTCCACAGATTTGCTCTTAGCATACCTTAAGGAAAATGGCGGACCTGAGAAATTCAGCATGTGTATTGGCTATGGGTACGATAAGGCAGAAGCCGAGGAATTCCGTAAAACCACGGTGGAGAGACTGAATGGCGAAGGCTTTGCAGTGACGGCAGAGGATTTCCCACTGTTTCAGATAGGAGCCACCATCGCTGTACACACAGGACCCCATCCATTGGGTTATGGAATTGTAGAAAAGGGTTGTTGATACAACGGTATTCTCCCTAATCGAAATGGAGTGCCCATTCCGGATTTCTATTATTTATTTGCAGACGCGCTTTCGCTCGAATCGCACCGTAACGGTACGTAAGCGAGCAAAGTACGCTCGCTAAGGACCGACGGTGCTACACGGTCTTTAAATAAATAATAGAAATCCGGAGCGGGCACTTAATTTAGATATGGGAGATTTTATTTGTCGATTGCCTGGAGTAAGTCCCCTACTGTGTCAAAGATAACATCAGGGGGAAATTCCGTGGTGGAGATATCAGCCCGACTGGCCTCTCCGGTTAAAAGCAGACAGGTATCTACCCCGGCCTGTAAGCCGCAGGCAATGTCGGTGTAGAGGCGGTCTCCCACAACCAGGGTCTGGGAAGCGTCGAAGCCGGACAATTTTTGACACAGAGTCACCATGTCCGGGTTTGGCTTTCCCAGATAGATAGGCACTTTATCGGTGGTAGAGGTTATCATATCACAGATAGCTCCGCAGTCAGGAATAAATCCGCCGTCCACCGGACAGCGAAGGTCCGGGTTGGTAGCATAGAAGGGAAGGGAGTACTGCTGTAATAGCAGACAGGTTTTGGAGACCTTTTCGTAGGTAATCTCGCTGTCGTAAGCCACCACCACACAGTCAGGCTTAGGTAGAATTTCGTCTGTCACAAGAAGACCTTCCGAAGAAAGTTCGCTCAGGTAGGATTTGGTTCCCTGCACATAGATTCTTTTATCTTTATATGTCTCTAATAAGAATTTTTTCATCATAAACCCCGAGGTCACAAACTGCTCAGGGGTGGTTTCCAAACCAAAGCTTTCCCGGAAGCGTTTTACATAGTCGGCTCCACCTTTGGTGGAATTGTTTGTGATGAAGAAGGAACTACCACCGATTCTATTGATATATTCTAATAGTTCCCTCGTCCCTTCAAAAAGCTTGTCCCCTAGAGCAAGGGTACCGTCTATGTCAAATAAGAACAGTCTTTTTTCGGATAAATTCATTTCCATATTCCCCCCTATCACTTGTAAACCGAAAAATCGTAGGTATAATAGTTATAGAAAAACATTATCTCCCGGAGGCAGCATGAGTTTACGGTTTTATTTTGGGCCTTCTGATGAAGAATTATGCAGAAGGGTGTATCAAGAAATTATAGAACAGTCCTTGGCGAAAGAGCAAGATAAATTTCTGATTATCGTACCGGATCAGTTCACCATGCAGACACAAAAGCAATTGGTAGCTATGCATCCCAGAGGCGGCATATTAAATATTGATGTGCTGAGCTTTGAAAGATTGCATTACCGTGTCATGGAGGAGTTGGGGCAGGAGAGCAAGCCTGTTTTAGATGATACCGGCAAGAGCCTGGTACTACAAAAGGTAGCTGCGGGATTAAAGGAAAAATGTCCTGTGTTAGGTGGATTCTTGTCCAGACAGGGCTATATCCACGAGATGAAGAGTATGATTTCCGAGTTTATGCAATACGGAATCGGGGATAAGGAGCTGGAAAGCCTGGAGGACTTTTCTCTGGGGCGTGGGGCTTTGGTTGGAAAGCTTAAGGACCTGCACACGGTGTATAAAGGATTTCGTGAGTACATTAAAGATCACTTTATTCCCACAGAAGAGGTTTTGGATGTGCTGCGATGCAATTTGCCCAAATCTCAAATCGTACGGGACAGTGTCATCGTATTAAACGGTTTTACGGGCTTTACTCCGGTACAGATTCGGTTGGTGGAAGAGCTGTTAAAGGTGGGCAGGGAAGTGATTGTCACCCTGGTGCTGGGAGAAGAAGAAAATCCTTATATGATGAAGGGGGAACAGGAGCTTTTCTACCTGACCAAGAGGACAGTGGAGCAGTTGGAGACCCTGGCCTGGGATCAGGAGATCAAACGAGACAGGACAAAAGACATTTTCTGCTCGTTTCAGACTACAGGAACGCAGATGCGTTTCCTGGCAGAGAACTTATTTCGATATGATGCAAAGAGCTGTGAGACCTGCGATGGTCAGCTGGTTCTCTTTGAAACCCTGTCCTCCAAGAGTGAAATCCGCCAGATTGCCTCTTATATCGAGAAACTTACCCTGGAGGAGGGCTATGCCTATCGGGATATAGCGGTGATTCTGGGCAACCCTGAGGAAAGCGCCCCCTTTGTGGAGCAGGAGTTTTGCCGCTTACAGATTCCTCACTTTATAGACGCCTCCAGAGCGTTGCGGTTAAATCCTCTGGTGGAGTTTATTAAGAGTGCTTTGCAGCTGTTTTTGAAGGATTTCAGCTACGATGCGGTGATGCATTATTTAAAGACCGGGATGACGGATTTCACCCGGGAAGAGGTAGATTTATTAGATAACTATCTGTTGGCCACAGGCATTCGCGGACAAAGAAAGTGGAAACGTCAGTTTGTCACTAAGACACAGGATATGGGTGAAGAGGAGCTGGAACAGCTCCAGAGTCTGCAAAAGAGATTTATGGAGTCCCTTGCGCCCTTACAGTCTGTCCAGGAAGAGAAGGCCAATGTTCTGGTAGAGCAGCTATATTGTTTCCTGACCTCTCTGAAGGTGCAGGATAAAATGAAACGTCTGGAAAGAGAGTTTGAGGCAAAACAGGATTTTGTCAAAGTCAAGGAATATAGTCAGATGTATCGCCTAATTATGGAGCTTTTAGAACAAATCCACCAGCTTCTGGGGGAGGAGGTTCTTACCTGGAAGGAGTTTAGCGAATTGTTGGAGGCTGGTTTTGGGGAAATCCAGGTGGGCGTTTTGCCGAAACAGGTAGACAGGGTGTTGGTAGGAGATATGCAAAGAACAAGACTGCGGGATGTAAAGGTATTGTTTTTTGCCGGCGTGAATGACTTAAATATTCCCAGGAGTGCTTCCAAGGGGGGCATCATCTCGGATATGGACAGGGAATTCCTGCAGCAGTCCGGTGTGGAATTAGCCCCTACTCCCAGACAGCAGATGTATATCCAGCGCTTTTATCTGTATTTGAATATGACAAAGCCCACAGAAAGGCTATATCTTTCTTACGGAAGAATCGGAGCAGACGGAAAGAGCAGAAGGCCTTCCTATTTATTCGGAGAGGTGCAGAAGCTGTTTCCGGGGCTTGCCATCAGCCATCCCGAGGAGGCAGCTTTGACAGAGAGGATTCAAACCAAAGAAGAGGGCTTGGAGCTGCTTGCAGAGCAGCTGCGGGACTATGCCCAGGGAATCCTGTCTCCGGAACAGACAGCGGATCTGTTTGCCCTATATGACGCGGTGGAGGACGAGGCAAGAAAGGGTAGGTACGAGGAGGCTGCCTTTCTGGAATACAAGGACAGACGGATTCCAAAACTGGTAGCCCTTGCCCTGTACGGCCACACCCTGGCAGGCAGTGTCACCAGATTTGAAAAGTATGCCGGCTGTGCGTACCAGTATTTTTTACAGTATGGACTAAAGCTGTCCCAGCGGGAGGAATTCGGTCTGGAGAACTATGATTACGGAACCATCTATCACGCTGTGCTGGATGCCTTTTCCAGGGGGCTTACGGAGAACAAAAGGAATTGGGGAAACTTTGACGAGGCCTACGCCAAAGCAGAGATTCACAGGTGTCTGGAGACGATTTCTACTACCTATGGGGCAGCTGTTTTGTACAGCTCGCACCAATATATGTATGCTCTGGAGCAGATGGAAAAGGTGTTACTGCGCTCGGTCATGACAATCCAGTACCAGCTGAAAAAGGGAAGCTTTGAACCCAAGGAATATGAGCTTGCTTTTCAGCATATTGGGGAGCTAAATGGTGAGAGCCTTAGGCTGAGTGAAGATGAAAGAATCTATCTGAATGGAAAAATAGACAGATTGGACACGGTACAAGAGGAAAACAAGCTGTATGTAAAGATTTTGGACTATAAGTCCAGTGAGCATAAATTTGATTTGGTGGGTTTATACCACGGTTTGTCTCTGCAGCTTATTGTGTATATGAAATATGCCCTGGATGATCAGAAACGAAAGCATCCTGACAAGGAGGTGGAGCCGGCGGCTATGTTGTACTATCAGATGGCGGATCCGTGGATAGACTGTAAGGAGGAGCTTCCCCAGGAGGAAATCCGGGAGAAAATTTTTGCAGAATTAAAGACAAGCGGAATCGTGAATGCAAGTCAGGCTGTGCTTAACAGTCTGGACCGAGACTTAGAGCAGGGAAACAGCACTGTCATTCCGGTGGGAAAGAAAAAGGATGGGAGCCTAAGCGCAACCTCCAAGGTATTTACCAGGGAGGAATTTGAAATCCTGTCCCAGTATGCCACTAAAAAGATAAAGAGCCTGGGGGGAGAAATACTGGATGGGAACATCCGATTACAGCCCTATGAGCGAGACAAAAAGAGTGCCTGCGAATACTGTCCTTTCCAGGCAGTTTGTGGATTTGACAAGGCGATTCCCGGCTGCAAACCCAGGGTTTTGTCGGCTATGGAGGAGGAAGAGGTCTTAAACAAGATGAAGGAGCAGTAAGGAATGGAAGTTCAATATACACCTAGTCAACAGAGGGTAATCGACCTGAGAGATTGCAACATCCTGGTGTCTGCCGCTGCAGGAAGCGGAAAAACAGCGGTATTGGTAGAGAGAATTATTCGTCGGGTGCTGGATGAAAGGCATCCCATTGATATCGACAGAATCTTGGTGCTGACATATACCAACGCGGCAGCAGGGGAGATGAAGGAGCGAATCCGCCAAGCGATTATGAAGGAGCTTACAAAGCATCCGGAATCCATCCATTTACAACGGCAGGCTTCCCTGATACACAATGCACAAATTACCACTATGCATAGCTTCAACCTGTTTCTGGTACGGAATCACTTTAATGAGATTGGGCTGGACCCTGCCTTTCGTATTGCCAAGGAGGGCGAATTAAAACTGCTTTCCGGGGAGGTGCTGGAGGAGCTTTTGGAAGAAGCCTTCGAAAAAAGGGAGGAGAACTTTGAGGCCTTTTTGAATTATTTCCCCGGAAATGGCAGCGCGGAGGAGATTACCAGGGAGATTATCCGGTTGGCAGAGCTTGCAAACAGCTATCCCTTCCCGGAGGAGTGGTTAAGGGATAGAAAGATGGATTATCTCGTGGAGGAGGATTCCACAGAGGTGTTGACAGGACCGGCTATGGAGTATCTGGAAAGATACATAGATGCTGTTTTAGGCCAGGCCGTGGACACCTACAGGAAAATTATTTCGTTGATTCAGAGTCCAGCAGGACCTTATATGTATGGAGAAATGGTGGAGCAGGAGCTGGAAATCGTGCAGAACGCTTTAGACCAAAAGGGATGGAATCAAAAGAGAGAAAGTCTTTCCAATCTAAGCTTCGGCACCCTCTCCGGGAAAAAGGACGATACCGTGGATTCAGTGCTGAGAGAACAGGCAAAAACCCTTCGAAATAATGTGAAGAAAAGTCTATTGGACTTAAAGGAGGACTTTCTTGATGTGACGCCCCAGCTTTCTTTAGAACAGACAAGGTGTATGAAAAAGCCCATGGATGCCCTGCTGGACTTGACCTGTGAATACCTGAGGCGAATGAAGGAGGCCAAGGCCGAGAGAAAAGTCATTGACTTTGGAGACATGGAGCATTTTGCCCTGGAGATTCTGGTTAAGCGAGAGGGAGAAGAGCTGGTAGCTACCCAGGTAGCCAGGGAATATCGGTCCTATTTTGAGGAAATCATGACAGATGAGTATCAGGACAGCAACCTGGTACAGGAGACCATACTCAATGTTCTTTCCGGACAGGAGGAGGGCAGATACAATCGGTTTATGGTGGGGGATGTGAAACAGAGCATTTACAAATTTCGTCTGGCCAGACCGGAGTTATTCTTGGAAAAGTTGGAATCCTATCAGGAGGAAGGCCCTTGCACAAAGGTCATTCTGTCCCAGAACTTTAGAAGCCGCCAGGTTATTTTACAGAGCGTCAATGATGTCTTCTCCAGGCTTATGAGTAAGGAGAAGGGTGGCATCGTATACGATGAGGATGCAAGCCTGCATCCCGGTGCTGTCTACCCGGAGTATGAGGAGGCAGGAACGGAGTTTCTGTTTGTCGAAGCCCCGGGAGAGGGCAGCGAGGTATCCGCGAGAGAGGCTGAAATTCTGGCGATCGGCAATAAAATTCTCTGGCTTATGGAGCACTATCGAGTGACAGATAAAAAAACAGGAGAACTAAGACCGGTGTGCTTTTCCGATATTGTTATATTAATGCGTTCTACCAGTGGAGTGGAGGATCGCTTTAAGCAGCTGTTGGGAGAAAAGGGAATTCCTGTTTATACGGAATCGAAAAAAGGGTATTTTGAGTCCAAGGAAATCCAGACTCTGTTAAATGTCCTAAAGGTGTTGGATAACCCCACCCAGGATATTCCTCTCTATGGTGTGTTAACCTCCTTGTTCGGCGGCTTTACGGAGGAGGAGCTGGCCGTCTTATGCAGTCAGAGAGAAAAAGGCTCAAGCCAGACCCTCTATCAGACCCTAAAGGAGCACATAGAAGAGGAAAAGGTTGGTAGGTTTTTGGACTGGCTGGAGCGGTATCGTAGCCTGGTAATCTATACTCCGATACGAGATTTGCTGGAACTGCTGACAGAGGAGGCGGACTATCTGGACTATGTAGCGGCGCTTCCTTTGGGGGCCAGGAGAAAAGCCAATGTGGAAATGCTGTTTACCAAGGCCAGTGAGTTTGCTCAGACCAACTACTCCGGGCTGTTTCATTTTGTCAGATACATTGAAAAGCTTAAGTCCTATGATGAGGATTACGGGGAGGCAGATTTGCTAGATGAGAATGCCCAGGTAGTGCGTCTTATGAGTATCCATAAGAGCAAGGGATTGGAATTTCCCATCACCTTCGTGGCAGGTCTGGATAAGCGTTTTAATCGTCAGGACATACAAAAAAATCTGGTGGCAGATATGGACTTAGGGCTGGGCGTGAAATATCAAAACAATTTCACCAGGGTTCGAAATACCACACTGAGGCACCGGGTCATTGTGAAAAAACTGATCGAAGATGCGGTTGGGGAGGAGCTTCGTGTCCTGTATGTGGCTATGACCAGGGCAAAGGAAAAGCTGTTTTTGTCTGCAGTCTGCAAGGACGCAGATAAACTGTCTGCAGCCATAGAGGAAGAACGAGCCGGGGGAGAAGAGGCCACTCTGTCCTATGGTGCCTTTTTGACAGCCAAGTCCTATCTGGATTTCCTGCTCCCGGTTCTTAGTGGATGTGAAATCCATCTTTCCGTAGTAGAAGCCACAGGGGTGATACGGGAAGAGGTGGAAGACATAGAGGAACGATGGGAAAGAAGAGAACGCTTAAATGCCTGGGAACGGGAACCGGAGGTGGTTGGCAGAAGGAAAATTCTTCGGGAGAAATTCAGTCGGACCTATCCCCACGGTGATTTGGAAGGCCTGGTTGCCAAAACCACCGTTTCGGAGCTGAAAATTGCTGCCATGTCGGACCGGGATGAGGAGGCCTTCCATGCCTTCGAGGAAAAAGAGGTGGAGGAGTACATTCCAACCTTTGCAGGAAAAAAGGAGGAGGTTACCGGCACAAAGCGAGGGAATGCTTACCACAGGGTGATGGAGTTATTTCACTTCAGGAGGTTTTTTGAAGAACTTTTGGGTCTTTCCGTGGACACTACCTATTTGGAATTAAAGGAAAAAACAGATGAGGCTCTGGTGTTTAAGGGGGTAGAAACGCACCTTGAGGAGTTAAGATGTGAGGGTGTTTTACAGGAGGAGTACGAAACAATTGTAGATAAAAACAAGTTGGTATACTTCCTGCTATCCGAACTGGGGTATCGTATGTGGAAGGCCATGGTGCGAGACGAGCTATATAGGGAGCAGCCATTTGTGCTTGGAATTTCCGCGTCAGAGCTTAACCCTGACTTCCCCAAGGAGGAGCAGGTTCTCATACAGGGTATTATCGATGCGTACTTTTATGAGGAAGGCAAAATTGTACTGTTGGATTATAAGACCGATTCCGTTCCAGATATGGAAGCCTTGTGGAACCGTTATGAAACCCAGATTTCATATTACACTCGGGCCCTGGAACAGCTCACCTGCAAGGAGGTGACGGAGAAGTACCTGTATTCCTTTAAGCTAAACAGCTGTGGGAGCAAACCTTAGTGCCCACCACAAATTTGTGGTGGGCAAATAGTTACAAAACTCCCATTTCGGATTTGTGTGCCCGCTATGGATTTGTATATTTATATGCAG
>CAMAHO010000029.1 GCA_945834545.1 uncultured Lachnospiraceae bacterium
TGTTTTCTATTGTCAGCCCCGTCACAGGAGGACCAGCGGGGACACTAAAAAAGCCAGAAATTACCGTCCCCAGGCCCACCCGAGCCCACCCAGGCCGCCGACCAGGACCACATGGTATTTTGTATTGTTAGTTGATGAATTGGGAAGTATAATGAAGAAAAATCAGATTAGGGAGATTAAGTGTATGAAAAGTCATGGAACACAGATTGCAATTCCTTCTGTTTTAAAGATTGACAGTGGTGTTTTGAACTATACAGGAAGAATCTTAGCCCAGATGGGGTACCGAAAGGTTGTAATTCTGTTTGGAAATGGGCTCATAGAGATGTTTGGGCAGACGATTATGGAGAGCCTGGGACGGGAGGAAATCGAGGTGCTGCGGTACCAGGAGATGGACACCGTGGACAGCAAGGAGCTGATGAAGCTGGCGTTTGCGTTTCCCAATACAACGCAGGCGGTGGTCGGTATCGGCGGAGGCAAGGTCATTGATGCGGCAAAGTATTGCGGATTTTTGCAAAATATTCCCTTTGTGTGTATTCCTACCTCCGCTTCCAGTGACGGATTTTCCAGTGCCAGTGCGTCCCTTATGGTGGAGGGTAGAAGAAAATCCGTGCCCGCAGCCATGGGAACGGTTATCCTGGCAGATATTGATGTGATAAAGACCGCTCCCACCAGGTTTTTGTATTCCGGAATCGGAGATATGGTTTCTAAGATACCGGCTCTGTATGACTGGATATTTGAGCAGGAGAAGGGCTATACCAAGGTCAATGATTGTGCTCTCATGATAGCCAAAAAGGCGGTAAACAGCTTTGTCAGAACTCCATTTACCGATATTCAGGACAGCCGTTTTGTGAAGGAACTCATGGATTCTTTGGCTATGAGCGGAATAGCCAATGAGATTGCAGGAAGCAGTGCTCCCACCAGCGGCAGTGAGCATTTGATTTCTCATGCGTTAGACAAAATTCTGGAGCAGCCTCAGCTGCATGGGGTGCAGGTGGGGATTGCAAGCTACCTGATGGCCAGGGTGCAGGACCACCGATATGAAAGGATTCAAACGGTATTTGAAACTACCGGGTTCTGGGATTACGTAGAAGGCCTGCAGCTAAAGAGGGAGGACTTTTTGAGGGCTGTTGATTTGGCACCGGTGATAAAACCCTACCGCCACGTATATCTTCATGAGGAAAAGTATCGGGAAAAGGCCAAGGAGCTGCTTTCTTCGGATTCTATGCTTTGCAGGATCTTAAGATAGAAAACAGTTGCATAAAAGGGGTTTTCTATGTATTATGAAGGAGTAATTGTACTATATCCCGTGGGGAAGACTTGATCGATATAATCTGAGACATTTTGTCCGTACACCTCTTTCGGGTACCAGAGAAAATGACTGTGAGGATGGAAAAAACAAGTCAGACCAGGGAATAATAACAAGGAGGAAAATCAAATGAACACAAACAAGAGAACACAAACAATTGTAGGCTTGGGGCTTTTGACAGCGATTGTCATTGTACTCCAGGAGTTAGCGGTAATGATCCGCCCCACCGGTATCTTTTCCATTTCATTGGTATTGGTACCTATCGTCATCGGAGCAGCGCTGTACGGCTGGAAGGCCGGTGCCTGGCTTGGCTTTGTATTTGGCTTAATTGTTATGATTAGCGGTGATGCAAATGCCTTTATGGTGGTGAATGCACCGGGCACAATCATTACTGTTTTGGTTAAGGGTACCTGTGCCGGATTAGTTGCCGGACTGGTATACAGAGCGATAGCAAAGAAGAATCACTATCTGGCTGTGGTTGCAGCTGCAGTTGCCTGCCCCTGTGTCAATACGGGTATCTTCCTAATCGGTTGTTATCTGTTTTTTATGGACACCATTCAGACCTGGGCAGGAGACACCAATGTATTAACCTTTATGATTGTTGGTTTGGTTGGGGTAAATTTCCTGATTGAAATGGCAGTGAATATCGTCTTATCTTCTGTGATTGTCCAGATTGTAAAAATTAGCAAGAAAACAGCGTAGGTGATGCCACAAATTGCGACAGCAGGTTGTGCGAAACGCTTTCCGGGTATCCTATCAAATGACATAAAAAACTAGTACATTTATACAGAACAGCTAGACACAGGAAAGAGGAACTTAAATCAGGAGGAGAACCATGATACTGACAATTGACATCGGAAATTCCAATATCGTGATGGGAATAATGGATGAAAAAAAAGGCGAAATGCTCTGGGAAGAAAGAGTGTACACTGATGCGAAGAAAACCGCTGTGGAGTACGCTATTACCATGAAGAATATTATGAACATGCACAATGTTGAGACTGAGAGCATTGAGGGTGGTATTGTTTCTTCTTCTGTTCCCCCTGTGACAAAAAAAGTAAAACAGGCAGCAGAAAAACTGCTTCCGGGGAAACGGGTATTAGAAGTGGTTCCGGGGATAAAGACCGGTGTGGACATCAAGATTGACGACCCGGCTCAGTTGGGCCCCGATTTATTGGTTGCGGCTGTAGCCGGCATCGCGGAGTACGGTGCACCCTTGATTATTATTGATATGGGAACCGCCACAACGATATCGGTCATCAATGACAAGAGCCGTTTTATCGGTGGTATGATTATGCCTGGAGTCGCAGTTTCTCTGGATGGAATGAGCTTAAAGGCGGCACACCTTCCTCAGATTGCCATTGAGGCTCCTGCTAAGCTTATCAGCTCCAACACCGTGGATTGTATGAAAAGTGGCGTGGTGTATGGTCACGCAGCCTGCATGGATGGCATGGTGGAACGCATATGGGAGGATTTGGGATATACCGGAAAGGTGGTAGCTACGGGTGGATTATCCGGAAGCATAGCTCCCTATTGCAAACAGGATATCATTATTGATGAGGCCTTGGCTATGAAGGGCCTTGCTATTATCTACAATAAAAATGATACCAGGGTCAAAAGGCCTTTGCCCACTTGAGCTTGCTCATAAGTGTGGAATAATCCGTAGGTATCATAATAATGGACTTTTGGCAACAATATCAAAAAAAGAAGATAGGAAAGGAGCTTGGCATGAACAAGAAGGCAATGTACAAATTAAGCTACGGTCTGTTTGTAGTGACTGCAAGAGAGTGGGGAAAGGATAATGGGTGTATCATTAACACAGCGATTCAGGCTGCCTCCACGCCCAACCAGATCAGCATCTGTGTGAATAAGGACAATTTGACCCACGATATGATTATGAATACCGGTGTTTTCACCATTTCTGTAATCAGTAAGGAGGCCACCTTCGATTTGTTTAAGCACTTTGGTTTCCAGTCAGGAAAGACAGTAGACAAGTTTGCCGATTATACAAATTGTAAGAGGGGCGAGAATACTCTGTATTACATCACAGAGGGCACCAATGCCTACATCTCTGTTAAGGTGACGAAAACCCAGGATTTGGGCTCCCATACTATGTTCATCGGAGAAATAACGGATATGGAAGTGTTAAGCGATGCTCCCTCTGCTACCTATGAATACTATATGAATGAGATTAAACCCAAGCCCCAGGCGGTGGGAACCACAGAAAGCGGACAGACGGTATGGCGCTGCACAATTTGCGGCTATGAGTATGTAGGCGAGGAATTGCCGGAGGACTTTATCTGTCCTTTATGTAAGCATCCTGCTTCCGATTTTGAAAAAGTAACAAAATAAGGCTTATTGGGCTTACGAATATTTTTCCTTTTTTATCACATACTAACTCCAGGAACCAGTTATAAGGATTTGAATTCTATAAGGTAACGGAGGGTAATGAAGGAAGATGAAAGCAACCGGGATAGTGAGAAGGATAGATGATTTGGGCAGAATTGTGATTCCCAAAGAGATTCGGCGAACACTTCGAATCCGGGAGGCTGACCCGGTGGAAATTTTTACCGACAAGGATGGACAGGTTATTTTAAGAAAGTATTCCCCAATGGGGGAGCTCAAGGAATTTGCCAGACAGTATGCGGAGAGTTTGTACCGGGTATCCGGACATCCGGCTTTGATTGCAGATAGGGAAAGCTTTCTGGTGGGAACCGGAAACTATCGAAGCTATGCGGGGAAAAGATTAAGCCATAGGCTGGAGGAGAAGTGCATCAAAAGGGAGCCCTGTTTCGCTACCAGGGAGGATTCCTATTTTATTCCCATAACGGAGGAAGAGGGCGACTATTTTCACGAGGCAATCGCCCCTATCATCTGTCAGGGCGATTTAGTGGGTTGTGTCATCTTAGTAGAGGATGATAAACGAACAAAGATGGGCGAGGTGGAGCAAAAGCTGGTCCTATCTGCTGCTGATTTTCTCGGCAGACAGATGGAGGAATAGTTACACTACCACTCGGTTCCGTCCACCTTGCTTTCCGTGATACAGCTTTTCATCAGCTTCTTTAATCAGTTCATTTTGCGATTGACCATGGCTTTCGGCAATACCGAAGGTCATGGTTACTTTTATGGTCTGCTCCTCATATACGGTTTCCATAGCCCGAACCTTATCCAGAATCTTTTCCAGCTCATCAGCTGCTTGATACATATTCATCTTGTCAAATACCAGCAGAAATTCTTCTCCACCCCATCTGACCACAAAGCCGTTTGTCAGCATAGAATCCCTAAGCACATTGGCTACATTCTGTAAAATCACATCCCCCGCATCATGCCCGTAGGTGTCATTTACCTTCTTAAAGAAGTCGATGTCGCCGATAGCCAGAGCAAAGCAGGTGCCGGCCTCTTCATTTTTTTGGATGACCTGGGCCAGCTTTCGATTGCCAAAATGCCGGTTAAAGAGGCGGGTCAGGGCATCTAACTCCAGCATATGTCGCAGGGAGTCCTGCATGGAAACCACACTTCTGCCGATAACACCGAATTCATCATTTCTTCTGGTTACCGACGGACTTAATACGGCGTTCAGATTCCCACCGGAGACTTCCTTTAAGAAGCTTTGAAGCTTGTCGATGACCTGATGAAAGCGCCTGGTATACAGGAAAATCAAAAGGGAGGACAAAAGCAGAAATAGGATAATCACAGCGAGAAAGGGGTAGAGATTGTTGGTTATGACCTCAATCACCTGTGCACAGGGTCTTCCTACCATTAGCATCCCTACAATGGAACCATCCATATTTGACAGCGGAGCGTAGTAAGCATAATACTCAGAACGATTGATAAGAACCTTGTCATAGAAGGCTGGGGTGGCAGAGGAGACAACATCTTCCATAACCCTGGCATTTGCTCCGATACCTACCAGTCTCTGCTCCTGCTTATCCTGTATGGTAGATAAAATCAGTGTGTCCTCATAATACAAAGCGACTTCGTAGCCGGTCATTTCCTTGAAGGAATCAAACAAATCGTATTCTGTAGTGATGTCAATCCTACCCTTTTGTAGGGACAGTCCCTCCCCCTTTTGAGAAAGGCTGTAGTCTCCCGGATACATGCTGTTAAAGGTGGAGCAAAGCATGTAATTTGCAGTCTTAAGCTCATTCTGTATTTCCTGCCGGAGTAGCTTAGCGGATTGCCAATAGGTCATGAGCAGTATGACACAGCCCAGGACTAACAAGGGAAGGGTGCAAAGCACCTGCATGATTTGACCAATTTTGCCGTGATTCTTTTTCAAATGGATACCTCCCGGGGATTTTCGTGAACTAAAAGTTTCTTTTTCCAAATAAGAAAGCCTGCAAAAATCAGCAAACAAACCAAAAGGCGACTTAGCCGATATTGGCTGCTGCAACGTAAAATACTGTGCATCAGGTTGCCGGAAAATAGTACATAAGGATCGGATACACCGGTTTGGAAAAAGACCTTTGCAAGAGCTGTGGCATAGCTCATACCGTCGATATCGTTGACTACTGCAACATTTTCTTCGGCAAAGAAATCGCAGGGATGAAACCTGTGTTTCACCACACCGGCGCTGCTTACTGAGATGTCATATATGGAAAACAGCTGTGAGGTGGGTGAGAAATCCAGACGCAGGGTAGTTAAATCCTTTACAATATGGGAATCCAGGGTAAAGGTTGCAACCCTTGTCTCTGCATTATAATCCGCCTTCAGACACTTGCCTTCCTCAAGCTGTGGGGAAGTGGCAGTGGCATAATACAACAGACAATCCTCTCCGTTATAATCGTCAAAGTAGAAACGGATTTTCAAGGGAGAGGGATTCAAAGGATAGAGAATAAATAAGCCGGCTACAACCAGGGGCAGTAAATATGCTAGAATCTTTTTCATGATGATCTCCTGCTACAGATGCTAATTTGCTATTTCAATATACTTATGATAGAATAAAGCATATTGTTTTTCAAGTGTTTCTGAATGAAATAGATAAAACAAGGAGACTGAAATGAATACAGAGACCAAATCTGAGGAATGGAAGAACTGGTGGGTTGTAATTCCCTTTGCCGGTTTTATAGTATATATCACCTTTGTGTATGCGAAAGATCAGGTGCTGCTTGGGGGAATGAATGACTATGCTTCCCATGTAAAGAGTTTACTTCCGCTGTTTCGCACAGAATGGTGGAAGGGCTTTATGGCGGCTCCCCATTGTCTGTGGCATCTAACGGTTCTGTTTTTTTATGGCATCTTAAAGCTTCCCCTGGAGGCAGCAGCGGGATTTGCATCTTCTGTGTACGCCTTGTTTTATTACCTGGTATTGGTGTGGATGATTCAAAAGGTAACAAATTATGCGGGCGCAAAGGAGAATCCTGTCAGAGCAAACCTTTTAGCAACCGGCTTTTATTTTGTACAGTCAATTTATTTCTACTGGTTGGATGCAGGAGAGAGATATCTGGGAAGCTTCTCTATGAATCCCATACACAATCCCACGCAGATGGGAGTCAGAGGCTTTGCGGTGCTTTGCTTTGCGCTGGTAATTGACCTTTTGGGTACCTGGAGCAAGGAGGATTACAAACCTCTCTTTTTCCGGATAAAGGGAAAGAAGAGCTATCTTTTGTTGAGTGCGTTGCTGTTTTTGTCAACGGTGATGAAACCAACCTTTACAGAGGTTTTTGTCCCTGCAGTAGCACTTTATATGTTGTGTGTATGGATTTATAAGCTGATGAAAAAAAGTCAGCCGGGAGTGTATTTTAAAAAGTGCCTGCTCATGCTTTTGATAGCAGTTCCCTCTTTGATTTTCGTCCTGATTCAGTTTGTGCTGTTTTTTGCCCTGGGAGGCAGTTATGGCGCGAAAGAGGGAATGATTATTACCAAGTGGCTGGAAGTCTGGGAGTTGTTTACCGACAATGTGTTCCTGTCAGTTCTTTTGGGAATGGCCTTTCCTATTTATATGCTGATCATAGATGCAGAATATTTCTTGAGAAGTCGTATGGGACAGATTGCCTGGTTAAGCTATGGAATCGGTTTCCTGGAAGCCGCCTTGTTAGGAGAAGATGGGAATCGATTATCCCACGCTAATTTTATCTGGCCACTGATGTCCGGTATGCTTTTGGTGTGGCTGGTCAGCTTTTTACGACTCCTTTCGCTGGAGAGGAAGACGCTGGATACAAGGTCGAAACGAATTCTGGTTACAGCAGCCTGGTGTATCTTTGCGGCACATGTGCTATGTGGTTTCCTCTTTTTGGATTTGTCCCTCAAGGGCCTGTAGGAGAAGAATTGAACCTTGACAAGCCAATTTACAATGTTTTATAATGATAGCCACAAAAGACAAAGGCAAAGACGAAGAGAGTACTTTTTTTCAGAAAGGCAAAGCGAGCCGGGGAGGGTGCGAGCCCGGTGCAAGTAGGAAAATCAGGAAAATCACTTCCGAGCTGTCATGGCAAAAGTGTTACCGGTAGTCATGAACGCAGTCCCTGCGTTATGGGGAACCATATCACTTCCTAATTTGGAAAGTATGTTGTAACAGGTGGTAACGAACTATTTATGAGCTTCGTCCTTTTACAGGACGGAGCTTTTTATTATGTAAGGAGGAAATGCTATGTACAAGCAGGTTGACGCAAATCTTAATTTTGTTGACAGAGAAAAAGCCGTAGAGCAGTTCTGGAAGGAGAATGATATCTTCGGCAAAAGCATGGAACAAAGAAAACAGGGGGAAACCTATACCTTTTATGATGGTCCTCCTACTGCAAACGGGAAACCTCATATCGGACATGTCCTGACACGTGTTATCAAAGATATGATTCCCAGATATCGCACCATGAAGGGATACATGGTTCCCAGAAAGGCTGGCTGGGATACCCATGGCCTTCCGGTAGAAATCGAGGTTGAAAAGCTTTTGGGCCTGGACGGCAAGGATCAGATTGAGGCCTATGGACTGGAGCCTTTCATTAAGAAATGTAAGGAGAGTGTTTGGAAATATAAGGGAATGTGGGAGGATTTCTCCGGTACCGTTGGTTTTTGGGCAGATATGGAGCATCCCTATGTGACTTACGATGACAACTTTATTGAGTCAGAGTGGTGGGCTTTAAAAACCATTTGGGACAAAGGCCTGTTATACAAAGGCTTTAAGATTGTACCCTATTGCCCTCGTTGTGGTACCCCTCTTTCTGCACAGGAGGTTGCTCAGGGCTACAAGGCAGTGAAGGAGCGTTCCGCAATTGTTCGTTTTAAGGTCGTAGGGGAGGATGCTTATTTCCTTGCTTGGACCACTACTCCCTGGACACTGCCCTCCAATGTGGCACTCTGTGTGAATCCGGAGGAGACCTATTGCAAGGTAAAGGCTGCAGACGGCTATGTTTACTATATGGCTAAGGCTCTGCTGGATACTGTGTTAGGAAAGCTGGGTACAGAGGATGAGCCCGCTTACGAAATCTTAGAGTCCTATGTAGGTAAGGATTTGGAATACAAGGCTTATGAGCCTTTGTTTGCTTGTACAGGGGAGGCTGCAAAGAAGCAGAATAAAAAGGCCCATTTCGTTACCTGCGATAATTACGTTACCATGTCTGACGGTACCGGTATCGTTCATATAGCGCCTGCCTTCGGTGAGGATGACTCCCGTGTGGGCAGAGACTACGACCTGCCCTTCGTACAGTTTGTAAACGGTAAGGGAGAATTGACGGAAGAAACCCCTTATGCAGGACTGTTTGTAAAGAAGGCTGACCCTGAGGTGCTTAAGGATTTAGAGAAAGAAGGAAAGCTATTTGATGCACCGAAGTTTGAACATGACTATCCGTTCTGCTGGAGATGCGATACACCGCTGATTTACTATGCAAGAGAATCCTGGTACATCCGTGAGACAGCAGTGAAGGAAGACTTGATTCGCAACAACAACACCATCAACTGGATTCCGGAGTCCATCGGAAAAGGACGTTTTGGTAACTGGCTGGAGAATATTCAGGACTGGGCAATCTCCAGAAACCGTTACTGGGGTACTCCCTTAAATATCTGGGAATGTGAGTGTGGTCACAGAGAATGCATCGGCAGCAGGGAAGAATTATACAAGCTAAGCGGCAATGAAGCGGCTAAGACAGTAGAACTGCACAGACCTTATATTGACGAGATTACCTGTACCTGCCCGAAGTGCGGCAAGACCATGGAGAGAGTGCCGGAGGTATTAGACTGCTGGTTTGACTCCGGAGCTATGCCTTTTGCACAGCATCATTATCCCTTTGAGAATAAGGAGCTTTTTGAGAGCCAGTTCCCGGCACAGTTTATCTCCGAAGCAGTGGATCAGACCAGAGGGTGGTTCCATTCCCTTTTGGCAGAGTCTACCCTGTTGTTTAACAAGGCTCCCTATGAGAATGTTATCGTCCTTGGCCACGTGCAGGATGAGAACGGACAGAAGATGAGTAAGAGTAAGGGAAATGCGGTAGATCCTTTTGACGCATTACAGACCTATGGCGCAGATGCAATCCGTTGGTATTTCTACATTAATTCTGCTCCCTGGCTTCCCAATCGATTCCACGGCAAGGCTGTTTTGGAGGGCCAGCGAAAGTTTATGGGTACCCTGTGGAATACCTATGCATTCTTCGTGTTGTATGCCAATATTGACAACTTTAATGCCAACGATTACAGCTTAGAGTACGAGAAACTCTCTGTCATGGACAAGTGGCTGTTATCCCGCCTAAATACAGTAGTTGGGGAAGTGGATAAGGACCTTGAAAACTATAGAATTCCGGAAGCAGCCAGAGCACTGCAGGATTTTGTGGACGAGATGAGCAACTGGTATGTTCGCCGCAGCCGTGAGCGTTTCTGGGCAAAGGGTATGGAGCAGGATAAGATTAATGCTTACATGACACTGTATACTGCTCTTGTCACCATCTCCAAGGCAGCAGCACCTATGATTCCTTTCATGACTGAGGATATCTACCGCAACCTGGTTTGCACCAATGACCCTTCCGCTCCGGAGAGTATTCATTTGACGGACTTCCCTGTGGTCAATGAGAAGTTTATTGACAAGGCTTTGGAGCAGGCTATGGAGGAAGTTTTAAGTGCTGTTGTTATGGGTCGTGCCTGCAGAAACGAGGCAAATATCAAGAATCGTCAGCCTATTAGCAGGATGTATGTGAAGGCAGAGGCTAAGCTTTCAGAGTACTATCTGGAAATCATCCGCGATGAGTTAAATGTGAAGGAAGTGATCCAGACAGATGATGTGAGAGAGTTCACCACCTATACCTTTAAGCCACAGCTTCGTACCGTAGGACCTAAGTACGGCAAACAGCTGGGGGGCATCCAGAAGATGCTTGCTTCCATGGATGGAAATGCCGCTATGGAGAAGTTGAACGAAAAGGGCGTCCTAAGCTTTGAGGTTGCAGACGTCACCGTGGAGTTGACCAAGGAGGACTTACTGATTGACATCGCAAAGAAGGAAGGCTATGTGACACAGGAAGATAATCATATGACGGTGGTTCTGGATACCAACCTGACACCGGGGCTCCTGGAAGAGGGCTTTGTGTATGAGATTATCAGCAAGATTCAAACCATGCGCAAGGACAGCGGCTTTGAGGTTATGGATCACATTTTGGTGTCTGTCAACGGAAATAATAAGCTTGCACAGATTGTGGAGAAGAATAAAACTGTGATTGCCGAAAAGGTACTTGCAGAGGATATCTTTGCCAATAAGGAGCTTGCTGTTTCAAAAGAATGGAATATTAACGGCGAGAATTGTGTGCTTTGTGTAGAAAAGATAAAATAAATATGGTATAATAAATCGTTTTAAAAAGACAGTAGAGTATTTCGATTGGGGACAAAGCCTTTATAAAGGAGGAGACAATGAAGAAAACAACGAAGAAGACAGTGAAGTTTGATAAAGAGCTTTTTAAGAGAAGCGTCTTATACAATGTAAAGACACTTTACAGAAAAACTCTGGAGGAAGCTACAAAGCAGCAGATTTTCCAGGCAGTTTCCTATGCAATTAAGGATCAGATTGTGGAGTGCTGGATGAACACCCAGAAGGCATATGAGGAAGAAGATCCTAAGATGGTTTACTATATGTCCATGGAGTTTTTGATGGGACGTGCTCTGGGCAACAATATGATCAACATGCAGGCCTATGATGCTGTGAAGGAAGCCTTGGAAGAGCTGGGCCTGGACTTAAATGTAATTGAGGATCAGGAGCCGGATGCGGCATTGGGAAATGGTGGCCTCGGTCGTTTGGCAGCTTGTTTCCTGGATTCCCTTGCTACCTTGGGATATCCTGCATATGGTTGTGGTATCCGTTATCGTTACGGTATGTTCAAGCAGGAAATTCGTGACGGGTATCAGATTGAGGTGCCGGACAACTGGCTGGTAGACGGCAACCCCTTCGAGCTTCGTCGTCCTGAGTACGCAAAGGAAGTGAAATTTGGCGGCTATGTAACCGTTCGTGTGGATGAGAATGGAAGAAATGTGTTCTCCCAGGAGGGCTATCAGTCTGTTAAGGCTGTTCCCTTTGACCTTCCTATTGTGGGCTACGGCAATGGTATCGTAAATACCCTTCGTATCTGGGATGCAGAGCCAGTGGAGTGTTTCCAGTTAGATTCCTTTGACAAGGGCGATTACCAGAAGGCAGTAGAGCAGGCTAACCTGGCAAAGAACATTGTAGAGGTTTTGTATCCTAATGATAATCATTATGCAGGTAAGGAGCTTCGCTTAAAACAGCAGTATTTCTTCATCTCTGCCTCTGTTCAGGAAGCAGTAGCAAAGTACATGCGTAAACACACAGATATTCGCAAGTTCTATGAGAAGGTGACCTTCCAGCTGAACGATACCCATCCTACGGTAGCTATCGCAGAGCTGATGAGAGTGTTGATGGATGACTACTATTTGACCTGGGATGAGGCGTGGGAGGTTACGACCAAGACCTGTGCTTATACCAACCATACCATTATGGCGGAGGCTCTTGAGAAATGGCCCATTGAGCTGTTCTCCAGACTTCTTCCCAGAGTCTATCAGATTGTGGAAGAGATTAACCGTCGTTTCATTATTGACATTCAGAACAAGTATGCATCAGTTCCCGGTGTGGATGTGAATGAGAAGATTCGCAAGATGGCAATCATTTACGATGGTCAGGTGAAGATGGCTCATATGGCTATCGTTGCAGGCTATTCCGTAAACGGTGTTGCCAGACTGCATACTGAGATTTTAAAGAAACAGGAGCTTAGAGACTTCTATGAGATGTATCCTGAGCGCTTTAATAATAAGACCAACGGTATTACCCAGAGAAGATTCCTGCTCCACGGCAACCCGCTCTTAGCGTCCTGGGTAACAAGCCATGTAGGCAGTGAGTGGATTACAGACCTTCCTAAGATTGCCGGTCTTAAGGTGTACGCAGATGACAAGAAGGCTCAGGCTGAGTTTATGAATATCAAGTACCAAAATAAGGTGCGCCTGGCGAAGTATATTCTGGAGCACAATGGCATTGAGGTGGATCCTCGTTCCATCTTTGATGTTCAGGTCAAGAGATTGCACGAGTATAAGAGACAGCTTTTAAACATCCTTCACGTAATGTATTTATACAACGAACTGAAGGAGCATCCGGATATGGAGTTTACTCCCAGAACCTTTATCTTTGGTGCTAAGGCAGCGGCAGGATACCGCAATGCGAAGCTGACCATTAAGTTGATCAACTCTGTGGCAGCTGTGATCAACAACGATGCTTCCATAAACGGCAAACTTAAGGTGGTATTTATCGAGAACTACAATGTATCCAATGCAGAGATTATTTTTGCCGCAGCAGATGTTTCCGAGCAGATTTCTACCGCTAGTAAGGAGGCTTCCGGTACCGGTAATATGAAGTTTATGTTAAACGGTGCCTTGACCTTAGGTACTATGGACGGTGCGAATGTGGAAATCGTGGAAGAGGTGGGAGAGGAGAACGCCTTTATTTTCGGTCTTTCCTCTGATGAAGTCATCCACTTTGAAAACCACGGAGGCTATAATCCAATGGATATCTTTAACAGCGATGCAGATATCCGTAAGGTTTTGATGCAGTTAATCAACGGTACCTATGCACCCGGAGACCCGGAGCTGTTCCGTTCCCTTTACAACTCTCTGCTTAACACAAAGGAGACCTCTGTGGCAGACAGATATTTCATTTTGAAGGATTTCAAGTCTTATGCTGAGGCACAGAAGAGAGTGGAAGAGGCATACAAGGACGAGGCCGGCTGGGCAAGAAGTGCTATCCTCAATGTAGCTTGCAGCGGTAAGTTCACCTCTGACAGAACCATCCAGGAATATGTAGATGACATTTGGAAACTGGATAAGGTAGTATTGTAATTCCCATATCGAATTGTGTTCCCATCACGGGGACACAATTCGATATGATGCTATTGTAAAAAAGGAGATTTGTAATGATAGAGTTATTACAGGGCGGAGCTTACCTTGTAAAGGGCAATGACATTGTCATGGACAATGGAGAGGCTGCTGCAGCTATTGCTGCAAAAACAGGTAAGACAGTCGCAAAAGAAGAGGCTGCTAAGAATACCATAGCGTATGGTATACTGGAGTCTCATAATACCTCCGGTAACATGGAGAAATTAAAAATCAGGTTTGACAAGCTTACCAGTCATGATATTACCTTTGTTGGTATTATTCAGACAGCCAGAGCTTCAGGCTTAGAGAAGTTCCCCATGCCCTATGTGCTGACCAACTGCCACAATTCCCTGTGCGCAGTTGGCGGTACCATCAATGAGGATGACCACATGTTTGGTCTTTCCTGCGCTAAGAAGTATGGCGGAATGTATGTGCCTCCTCACCAGGCTGTCATTCATCAGTTCGCAAGAGAGATGCTTGCCGGTGGCGGCAAAATGATTTTGGGTTCCGATTCCCATACCCGTTATGGTGCCCTGGGTACCATGGCCATGGGCGAGGGTGGTCCGGAGCTTGTAAAGCAGCTTTTAAACCAGACCTATGATATCAATATGCCGGGCGTGGTAGGAATTTACCTGACCGGTGCACCCATAAAGGGCGTTGGTCCTCAGGATGTTGCTCTTGCAATCATTGGAGCTGTGTTTAAAAACGGTTTTGTGAAGAACAAGGTTATGGAGTTCGTTGGTCCCGGTGTGGAGAGCTTGAGCGCCGATTTCAGAATTGGTGTGGATGTTATGACCACAGAGACCACCTGTCTGTCTTCTATTTGGAAAACCGATAAGCAGATTGAAGAGTTTTATGAAATCCATGGAAGAAAGGAAGAGTACAAGGAACTCAATCCGGGAGAGGTTGCTTACTACGATAATATGATGATTGTAGACCTATCCAAGATTCGACCTATGATTGCTATGCCTTTCCATCCAAGCAATACCTACACCATTGAGGAGTTAAATGCAAACCTCTTAGATATTCTGGACGAGACAGAAAAGAGAGCGCAGGTCAGCTTGGACGGTGCTGTTGAATTCCATCTGAAGGATAAGGTTCGCAACGGTAAATTTATAGTGGATCAGGGTATCATTGCCGGTTGTGCCGGCGGTGGCTTTGAAAACATTTGTGCAGCAGCTGATATTTTAAAAGGCCGTTATATCGGAGCAGATGAGTTTACCCTGAGTGTTTATCCTGCTTCTATGCCGGTTTATATGGAGCTTATCAGAAACGGCTGTGCAGCGACCATTTTGGAGACAGGTGCCGTTATGAAGACAGCCTTCTGCGGTCCTTGCTTTGGCGCAGGAGATACGCCTGCAAATAACGCCTTCAGTATTCGACATTCCACCAGAAACTTCCCCAATCGTGAGGGTAGTAAGCTTCAGAGCGGACAGATTTCCTCTGTTGCTCTTATGGACGCAAGAAGTATTGCGGCAACTGCAGCAAATCAGGGTGTTCTCACTCCTGCAACAGATTTTGACGGTGAATTTGGCAAATATAAATACCACTTTGATTCTAAGATTTATGAAAATCGTGTATTTGATTCCAAGGGTGTGGCAGATCCGAATCAGGAGATTCATTTCGGCCCCAACATTAAGGACTGGCCTGCAATGGGTGAACTTCCTGAAAATTTGGTGCTTCGCGTTGTCAGTGAGATTCACGACCCTGTCACTACCACGGATGAGTTGATTCCTTCCGGTGAAACCTCTTCCTACCGTTCCAATCCTTTAGGTTTGGCAGAGTTTACCCTAAGCCGTAAGGATCCCAACTATGTAGGACTTGCCAAGGAATTCCAGAAGGTGGAGAAGGCAAGAATGGCTGGTGAGCATCCCTGTCAGGCACATCCCGATGTGAAGCCGCTTATGCATGTGGTTAAGTCTAAATTTGAGGATGCAAATCACACAAATACCGGCTTTGGTACCACCATATTTGCTGTAAAGCCCGGTGACGGCTCAGCCCGTGAGCAGGCGGCTTCCTGCCAGAAGGTACTTGGCGGCTGGGCAAATATTGCCAACGAATATGCAACCAAGAGGTATCGTTCTAACCTGATTAACTGGGGTATGCTTCCTTTCCTGATCAAGGAAGGAGAGCTGCCGTTTAAGAATCTGGATTATCTCTTCATTCCAGGCATCAAAAAGGCTGTGGAGGAAAAGACTGAGGTAATCAAGGCATATAAGGTGGATGTAGAGAATGAGAGCCTTACTGAGTTTGAATTGAAACTGGGTGAGCTGACGGATGAAGAGAGGCAGATTATCCTGAAGGGTTGCCTTATCAACTACAACAGGGTGTAAGGTTCTTAGAGAGGAAACATACAAAGAGAAATGCTTGATTGTATGAGAAAGGAACAGCTGGTAGATGAAGTTTAAAGAGAATGTGTCCAACCCCATTTTTTCCGGAGCCTTGACATTGATGCAGAGTGAACCTACGGTAGACCATAAGGAAATGCTGTTGGGAGAGATTTTGAGGGCCGAGTTTTTAATGCCTGTTCGTCTGGGTTCAGAACCCTTTTTGGATGAAGATGGCAATAAGACTGTAGAGGAAGGCACAGATGCTTTCTTCCCTATGCTTGCCAATAAAGAAGGGCAGCAGTTTTATATGGCTTTTTCCAACCGTGAGGAGTTGGAAAAATGGCCTCAGTACCGTGATTTTGTCACTATGGCCTGCAACTATCTGGATTATGAAAGTATTTTGACCTCCAAGGATGCCAATGGTCGTTATAATCCGGGAGCAGGCTTTGTCATCGATCCCTTTGGAGCAAAGATTGTAATTACCAAGGATATGCTAGCCAATATTATGGTGAGAAGAGATATTGCTCCTCCGGAGGATTAAGTAAAACGAAATTCTGCCGATATACTATATAGGCAGACGGAAATTGTCTATTGAAGACACCATGGAAGGTATTTGCAGGAATGCAGATACCTTTTTTGTCTGTTTAGGAGCTAAGGTTGACAGCCTCCAAACCATAGACAGGGCCACAGCTCCTCCTTGCCACCCGTCCGGTCACAACTCAC
>CAMAHO010000030.1 GCA_945834545.1 uncultured Lachnospiraceae bacterium
ATGGAATTCAAACATTAATTACTTCCTTCAAAGAATTTGACATTCCTAAAGAGGCTGTAATACAGCAACTGAGAAATAAATATTCACTGGGAGAAGAAGAGATTGCAAGATATATGACAATGTACTGGTGATAAACATTGGAAGTTAAGTGCTAGGATAGTCCTTTAAAATATAATTGGAGGCGAAAAAATGCTACATATGCTATTTGACCGTTGCTTTACTTCTTGCTATACTGAGGATAACAGAGTAGCGGTGAATGGAGGAAACGGTGGTATTAGCCGCCACTTTGGTAAGTGAAATAGGAGGTATGGGTAATGGCAAAAAGTAAGAGCTCTAAAGTTTTATCAGTTGTGTTTAAAATATGTGTGGTGGTTGGTGGCTTTGTTGCCGCAAATCTTGCAGGGACTGCTGCTATCTGTCACATAAATACCAAGAAAATGAAGCTGCATGAAGATCAGAATAATATGATGAACACAACCAGCTTAGGGAAGCGAAGAATTGCAGTGGCTGCAGACACACAGAACGCCTATGTTTCCTGTTTGTCCGGGTATGTGGATGTAGACATTGAAAGACCTATCAATGAGAAGATGAATATTGAGGTATTCTCTGTCTTTGGGAAAGTGAATCTACATCTTCCTCAAGATATTAACCTAACCTATGACAGACCTTTCTTAAAGAAGTCTTCAGAAGATATGGAATCCTTCGAGGAGGAAAGCTTACCGGAGGTTCACATCATTAATAAGAGTATTCTGGCTAAGGTTGTTTTGCACCTTCAGGGATAGTAAAAGACTATTAATCCCGAAATGGGATTTGAAAACAGCTGGTTTCTTCGGAAACCGGCTGTTTTAGTAGGAATATTTCATCACTTCATCCTTGTATTTTTGTGCCACCTCCATTAGCTCGTTATATTGGATGATGGCGCTGTCAAGTTGCGTCTGATAGTAGCTACATTCTTTTTGCTTTTTTTCCAACAGAGCTTGCAAATCCTTCATTTGTGTCTGCAAGGACAGAATTTGACTTTGTTGCATTTGGATTGTTTTGTCTCTTTCTTCTAGTGCAGAGGGGTCTGGTAGGTGGGTACATAGGTGCAGGGTTTCAACTTGTAATTCTTCGCTCAAATGAAGGAATTGGAGATTACCATTTTGCACAATAAAAACATAGAGGTCGTTGTCAACCCCTACAACCTGGTAGGCGGGAGAGGTCGAATCTAACTGCCATTTCCCGAGAGGCTTTGCATCTTCGTACGGCAGGAGACAGTACAGGGTGTATTCCGTATTGCCTGTCAACGAGGTGGACTGTTTTGTCTCACCAATCAGAAAGAAAAGCAGAAGCTTACCCTTCCTGGAAACCAGTAGGGGTTTCGTTATGGTTTGCCCCTGCCCGGCTTCCAGCTTATAGGGAATCACTTCGGACAGGAGGGAGCGTATCAGTAAGGCTCCGTCTTCGTTAATATAGCTATAATACAAGGTGCTATTGTATTCTACATCTGCCAGGTCACTTTGATAATCCACTGCGACCACCTTGGGCTGCAGAAAGAGAGTACCGTTTTTTTGACGAAGCAGGATTTGTTTCTTACTGGTATATAAAAGCAGCCCCCGGTCCTCTATCGTTTCATGTAACTGCGCCATAAAAGGTTTCCCAATTCCCACACTTTTACTTCAATATATTCCGCACATTTCTCCCCTATGAATCGTATATTATAGTAAATTGTATAAGGATGTGACGGAATGTCTAAATGCAAATGTCAGAATAGAGTTAGAATTGTCAGTGATGTGGTGCAGTCCATGAATCAAAACGGCTGCAAGTGTAAGGATGTATGTGTTTCTCCCATCTGTGGAGACCCTTGCTTGCTGGGAATCATGGCTCCTCTGGTATATGACGAAATTGGTATCAATCTATGTGCATCCTTCCCGTTAGGGGTAACATTGCCAACCACCTATCCCACTGTGACCAGTGCGAAAGTTAGTGTGCTGAATGCTACCTACACATATGGAGAAGGAAATGTAGTGATTGACAGAATTCCATCCAGGTCAAACTGTTATGATATCACCTTGTCAAATATCACGATTCAATTTGCAGTAGATTTGTTTGATGAAAACTGTCGGCTGATTGCTACGGTTTATCCGACGGCAGTGTATCTGCCCTCTGATACAACGGCGGCAACCTATGATGAGGACACGAATCCCACATCGGTTGAATTGGAACTCTTTGCACCGTATGGAACCTCCTATACAGGAGAAGCAGCTACCATCGCACCTGTTATTAACTTCATAGGATTTAGTACGGGAAACACAATCACACAGGGAATGAATCTTCTGGGCTTTGGCAAGGTGTTGGATTTGGATACGGATACCAGTAGCATCACCGTAGGCGTTACTCTGGTTCTTCAGAGCGTTTACTTTGTGGGATATAAGGTAAAAAGCGAAGGAAAGATTGCCATTCCTAAGGGAAGCATTGTAGATCCGGAAGAGAGCAAGTGTATGCGATTTGTAGCCGGGGATTTGTTAAATCTGACAATCAAGCCTTTGGAATTGGGAGCTCCCAACTACGAGGAGTATGAGAAGCGGGATTGCCAAACTTCCGGTTGCAATGATTGTACAGCACTTACCGGGGACAGCTGCCCTCTTATGACTCTGAATGAGGAAGGAAATGACGGTCAAACGGTATAAGCAATATGGATAGTACGAAAGGAAATAAAGTCACCCCCAATGGTCTTTTGGGGGTGACTTTGTATAAATAGGTTAGCGTTCTTCTCTGAAGTAAGCCAGGCCTAAGTGAGCGGGTGGCTGGTTCTCCTTCTTCTTGCGAAGGCTGGTAACAATCAACACAATGATGGTAACCACATAAGGAACCATCTGAATCAGGTCGGTCACATAGCTTGCCACGGTAAAGCCTAAAAGGCTTGGCAGGAACTGGTACAGCCAATACAAGGTGCCGAAGAGATAAGCGCCCCAGATGGCATTTAAGGGTCTCCAGGTGGTGAAGATAACCAGGGCCACAGCTAGCCAGCCTAAGGCCTCAATCTGACCTGTGGTAGCCCAGATGCCACGGTTGTAGTCCAGCACATAATACAGACCGCCGATACCTGACAGTCCGGCACCAACACAGGTTGCCAGGTATTTGTAGCGAGTGACATTGATGCCGGCGGCATCTGCTGTAGCAGGGTTCTCACCCACAGCCCGGAGATTTAGTCCCACTCGGGTGCGATTTAGGAACAGATGCAAAATCACAGCAATGACAATGGCTACATAAACCAGGAAGCCGTAGCTAAACAGGGTTTCACTGACAACCCCGAAGCTTGTGGATAAGCCGGGGATTTTAGCAGAATAGGCACTGTTTGCAAGGGGGGCAGCACTGTAGCTCTTTCCATTCAGGATAAAGACGCCGAAGAAATTGGCCACGCCCATACCAAAGGTGGTAAGTGCCAGACCGGTTACATTCTGATTGGCTCGCAAGGTGATGGTCAGGAAGCTGAAAATCAAACCACCCAGCATAGAGGCCAGGATGCAGCAGGTCAGGGAAATCAAAATACAAAGGAACTTATTGGGGTCTGCAACGCTGTTCTCATAGAAGAAAGCGGAGGCAAAGCCTGCAAAGCCGCCGAGATACATAATACCGGGAACACCCAGGTTTAGGTTACCGGCTTTTTCGGTCATAATTTCTCCCATTGCACCGTACATAATGATGGTGCCGAAGGGAATCGCTCTAATAATCCATGCAATCAAACTACTGTCCATTAGTTCTCTCCCTTCTTGTCTTTCTGGCGAAAGATCATCTTGTAATTGATAAAGAACTCACTTCCTAAAATGCAGAAGAGGATAATTCCTTCAATAATTGAGGCAGCAAAGTCATTCAAACCGTAGGCGGAGGCAATTTCGCCAGCCCCCTTGGATAGGAAGGTCAGCAAAAAGGCAATCAACGCCATATAAAAGGTATTAAACTTTGCCAGCCAGGCAACGATGATGGCGGTGAAACCGTTTCCGCCTGCAGTGGAGGTGGAGATAGTCTGGTCTCGTCCGCAGACCAGCAGAAAACCGCAGAGACCACAGATGGCACCGGAGATAGCCATGGTTCTCATAATTACCTTGGAAACATTGATTCCGGCGTACTTGGCAGTGTTTTCGGATTCGCCCACAACTGCGATTTCATAACCGTGTTTGGTGTATTTCAGATAGAAAAACATACCAAAGGTTAAGAGCACAACGATAAGGATATTGATGTTGTAGCGCTGCCCCAAAAACATAGGAAACCACCCGATTTTGGTGGACATATTAAGCTTTCCCAAGCTGGAAGCCTGACCACGGAGAATGTTCACTGCACAGGCTACAAAGCTGATGGCAATGTAGTTCATCATCAGGGTAAACAGGGTTTCGTTAGTTTTCCACTTTGCCTTAAAGAAGGCTGGGATGAAGCCCCACAAAGCACCGCCCAGGATGCTGGCTAGGAACATCACCGGGAACAGCAGCCAGGTAGGCATAGACTGTCCGAAATACACCATGATGAGAGAGGTGATCAGTCCGCCCATCAGAACCTGTCCTTCCGCACCGATGTTCCAGAATTTCATTTTAAAGGCGGGGGCCAGAGCCACGCCGATACACAGCAGGGACACCAGGTCTCGCATAGCCCAGGAGAAGCGGATGCTGCTGCCAAAGGTGCCGGCAAACATTTTGCCGTAAACGGCAAAGGGATTTAGGCCGGTGACAAAGAAAATAAACAAGGCATCTAATACCAGAGCAAACAGGATGGAGAGGGCACGAATCAGTATTTTGTTTTTCAGACTGGTGGTGTCTTTCTTGGCAATTCTGAGAAAGGGCTCCTTAGCGGCTGTATTGCCGGTAGTCTGGCTCTTAGCAGCGTTGTTTACTGTCTCAGGTTTTTTTGAAATATCACTACTCATTTGCCGTTTCCTCCTTCTTTAATTTTGTCATTAACAGTCCGATTTCTTCCTTGGTGGTGGTGCGGGCATCCACGATGCCGTTCACCTGACCGGAGCAAAGGACCATAATCTTATCACAGAGAGCTAAAAGTACATCCAAATCCTCACCTACATAGATGACAGCTACACCTTTTTCCTTTTGTTGATTTAACAAGTCATAGATGGTGTAGGAGGTGTTGATATCCAGGCCACGCACGGCGTATGCAGTCATAAGCACCACAGGAGCGGCGGCGATTTCACGGCCCACCAATACCTTCTGGACATTTCCACCGGATAGACGGGACACAGGGGTGTTGATATCCGGTGTGACAACCTGTAATTCTTTCTTAATTTGTTCGGCCAAATCCTTGGGCTTGGTTCGGTCCGCCAGGAAGGATTTCCCGCTGTCATAGCTCTTTAGCATCATATTGCCGATCATACCCATGGAACCTACCAGACCCATACCCAGACGGTCCTCAGGGACAAAGGACATATGAATACCGGCATTACGGATGATTCGAGGATTCTTACCTACGACCTCCATAGGAGTGGTTTCCTTGCCTTCGTTGAAGTATAGGATACTTCCTCCGGCTTCCACTGCCTGTAAGCCTGCGATGGATTCCAAAAGCTCACGCTGGCCATTGCCGGAAACCCCGGCGATACCCAGGATTTCGCCACTGTACGCATCAAAGGAAACATCCTTTAGTACAGCAACCCCATCCGGGCTTTTGACATTTAAGTGTCTGACCTCCAGGCGCTTGATGGGGTTCTTGGGCTCAGGGCGGTTAATGTTTAGGGTGACCTTGCGGCCCACCATCATCTCCGTGAGAACCTTTTCGTCCGCATCCTTGGTCTGTACCTCACCTACATATTCTCCCTTTCGGAGAATGCACACGCGGTCGGAGATTGCCAACACCTCGTGGAGCTTGTGGGTGATGATAATCACACTCTTGCCATCCTTCTTCATATTGCGAATCACTTCAAAGAGCTTGTCCGTTTCCTGTGGGGTCAAAACCGCAGTGGGCTCGTCCAGGATCAGAATATCGGCACCGCGATAGAGCACCTTGATGATTTCCAGGGTCTGTTTCTGCGATACACTCATGGAGTAGACTTTTTGGTCAAAATCCATGTCAAAGTGGTATTTCTCACAGATTGCCTGAGCCTTTTTCTTTACGGCCTTTAAGTCAAATTTTTCCCTCTTATCCAGACCTAAGGCAATGTTTTCGGTTGCGGTGAATACATCAACCAGCTTGAAATGCTGATGTATCATGCCGATGCCGTGGGCATAGGCATCCTTGGGGGAACGGATTTCGATAGGCTGTCCTCCCATCAATACCTCGCCGGAGTCGGGATAGTAAATGCCTGCAATCATGTTGAGAAGTGTCGTCTTTCCGCTACCGTTTTCACCCAGCAGGGAGAGGATTTCTCCTTTGTAGATATCCAGGGAGACATCCTTGTTAGCAACGACGGATCCAAATGTCTTAGTGACATGCTTTAATTGGATGGCGCATTCCATAAATGTGTTTCCTTTCTTAAGGTGTTGTAAAAAGAAATGCAGGAAGAAGCCGAAACCTCTTCCTGCATGCTTTTGCAAATTACATATTACTGTACAGGATCTGCATCCTCGGTAATACCATCAATACGAAGAGAGAAGTAAGGTGCGCTTCTGAATTCGGATTCTGCGAAGTAACCGTCCTTGATTGCTTCAACAGTTTCGCCCTGGTAGATAGCGGTCATGGTGGACCAATCCATAAAGGACATATCGCAAGGAGCGGAAGTAACCTTTTCACCACCTACAGTGAAGGTGTTGGTATCAAATACATGAAGTGTACCAGCCTTCAGAGCACCTTCGATTTCAGCAACCTTCTCAGCGGTGCCTGCTGCACAGGACTCGCCAAGCTTTGTAATTGCTACTGCATCCTGAGCATAACCACCAGCCCAGTCAGCCTCCAACTTCTCACCCTTCATAACGGTTTCGAAAGCGTGCTTGTAGAATACAGACCAGGTGTTGGTAGCAGAAGTAAGAGCCGCGGTAGGAGCGGTAGCTAACATATCGATGTTGTAACCGATAGAGTAGCAGATTGTGCCGTTGTCTAACAGCTTCTGAACTGCTGCAGGAGCACCGGTGGAGTCAGCATGCTGACCAATGATAACAGCTCCGTTTGCAACCAATGCCTCAGCTGCTGCACCTTCCTTGTCGATATCGAACCAGGAGTTGGTGTACATAACTTCCATAACAGTGTTAGGAACAACGCTCTGGATACCAAGGAAGAAAGCGGTGTAACCGGAAACAACCTCAGCGTAAGCGAAAGCACCTACATAACCAACCTTAACATTGCCGTTTGCATCGAAGCTGTTAGGCTGGGTCTGGGCACTTAAGGTACCGTTGTCCAAGAGCTCCTTTAACTTCATACCGGCAACCACACCAGATACATAACGGGATTCATATACCTTGGTGAAAGCGTTCGTGAAGTTGTCCAAACCGGAAATAGCAGCGAAGTCACCGGTCATAGAAACGAAGGTAACATCAGGATATTCCTCAGCAGCCTGCACCATAAAGGTTTGGTGGCCGTAGCTGTTGGAAATCACCATATTGCAGCCCTGACCAACAAGGTCAACTGCAGCATCGTAACAGGTGGAATTCTCTTCTACCTTGTACTTCCAGATAATCTGGTCGTCCTTGATACCAAGGGAAGCGGCAGCAGTCTTGATGCCCTCCATGTGTGCTGCTGTATAGCCTTCGGTCTCATCACCGACTAAGATTACACCGATTTTGATGTTTCCGGCATCGCCAGCATTTGCGTTTCCATCGCCACAAGCAACCATCATAAGTGTCATTGCAAGAGCGAGGATCAGACATAAAGTCTTTTTAAGTCTCATAATCTCCTCCATTCCCGCATCTTTTGCGGATTTTATTTTGCCTTTATAAAAAAGGACTTTCTCATTATAAAAGGGGAAAAAGTTTTTTGCAAACCTTTTTTAGATTATTCTAGGAATTTTTTTAGTAGTATGCTATGATACATAAAAATTGCAACATATACTATTCACATGAGAGGATAATCACATATGAAGAAGCTTGAGGAAAGAATACAAAAGGATGGGGTTGTCAAGGAAGGAAATGTACTAAAGGTTGACAGCTTTTTGAATCATCAGATGGATGTAGAGCTTTTTAACGAGATGGGCAAAGAGTTTAAAAGATTGTTCCAGGATGCGCCTATCAACAAGATTTTGACCATTGAGGCCTCCGGTATCGGCATTGCCTGCATTGTAGCGCAGAGCTTTCATGTTCCTGTGGTCTTTGCAAAGAAGGCCCAGAGCATCAATATTGATGGCGAGGTTTTTTCCTCCAAGGTGGAATCTTTTACCCATAAGAGAGTCTACGATGTGATTGTATCCAAAAAATATCTTTCCCCGGAGGATCATGTGCTGGTCATTGACGATTTTCTGGCAAATGGCTGTGCGGTGATGGGATTAATCGAGCTAATCAAGTCCTCGGGGGCTACCCTGGAGGGAGTAGGAATTGCTGTGGAGAAGGGCTTTCAGGAGGGCGGCAGGATGATTCGCGAACAGGGAATCCATTTGGAATCCTTAGCTATCGTGGAAAGTATGGATGCTGCCACAGGGAAGATTCAGTTTAGAGAACAGTAAGTTTTAGGAAGGTTTATCATGCAAATTATTATTGTAGGCTGCGGAAAGGTTGGTACGGCCTTAACCCAGAAGCTGAGCAAGGAAGACAACAATATCTGCATTATTGATAAAAAACCTGAGGTTGTGCACGAGCTGTCAAGTGAGTGCGATGTCATGGGAATGATTGGAAACGGAGCCAGCTACAGCGTGCTCCAGGAGGCAGATATTGAGCATACGGATCTGTTGATTGCGGTTACGGAGTCTGATGAGCTTAACATTTTATGCTGTGTTATCGCTAGAAAGGCCTCCAGATGTCACACCATTGCTCGTGTGCGAAACCCCATTTACTCCAATGAGGCCGGCTTTTTGCAGGAGGAATTGGGCCTTTCTTTAATCATCAATCCGGAGCAGACTGCTGCGGAGGAGATTTCCAGACTATTATGCTTCCCCGGGGCCATTGGAATCGATTCCTTTGCCGGCGGGAAAATGGAAATGATTCGGTTTCGTCTCTCGGAACAGGCGGGCTTGGATGGAATTAGCCTGAAGGAAGTGGCAGACAGAGTTCGCTGTGAGGGATTCCTGATTTGTGCTGTAAGCAGAGGAGAGGAGGTCTTCATTCCGGATGGAAACTTTGTACTGCAGGAGGGGGATATCATCTCTATGGTAGCTTCCCGAGTGAATGCAGACCGTTTTTTCAGAAAGATTCATCTACAGACCAACGGCGTGAAGGACACCATGATCATTGGAGGAGGTAAGATTGCCGTTTATCTGGCAAAGCTGCTTTCCAATGTAGGAATCGCTGTCAAGATCATTGAGACAGATGAGGTAAGGTGCAAGGAGCTTTGCGAGCTTTTGCCCCGGGCCGCTGTCATTCACGGAGACGGCAGCGACGAGAAGGTGCTGATGGAGGAGCATATTGAGCAGGCAGATTCCTTTGTGGCCTTGACCGGTCTGGACGAGGAAAACATTCTGCTGTCCCTGTTTGCGAAAAAGAGGGTGAAACGAAAGGTGGTAACGAAAATCAATCGTTCCCAGTTAAACGAAGTAATCTCCAATCTGGATTTGGACAGCGTTGTCTATCCGAAGCTGTTGACGGCGCAGAAGATACTGCAGTATTCCCGAGCTATGAAAAACAGCATCGGAAGTAATGTGAAGACCTTATATCGTTTGTATGGAGACAGGGTTGAGGCCCTGGAGTTTAATATACAGGAGGATTCTATGATTACCAGAGTTCCCCTGTGTGAACTGAAGCTGAAGACAGGATTGTTGATTTGCGGTATTACCAGAGGCAATCAGGTGATTATTCCCAATGGTCAATCCATCATCAAAAAGGGAGACACCATGATAGTAGTAACGAACCAGCTTGGCTTACAGGATGCTCAGGATATCCTGCAAAATATATAGTTGGAGGATAGCAATGAATTATTCTGTGATTCGCTATGTGTTGGGAAGCGTACTGAAGTTTGAAGGCTTATTCTTATGTCTTCCCCTACTGGTAGGTCTGGTGGCAAGGGAGGAGAGCAGTCTGGCTTTCTTTTTCACCATATTGATTTGTCTTTCGCTGGGGTTTTTGCTGAGCTTCCGCAAACCTAAGAATATGAAATTCTATGCTGTGGAGGGCTTTGTGTCCGTATCCCTAAGCTGGATTGTATTGAGCTTGGCTGGGTGCTTGCCCTTTTTCCTTTCCGGAGAGATTCCCTCCTTTGTGGATGCCTTGTTTGAGACGGTTTCCGGCTTTACCACCACCGGTGCAAGTATTTTAAGTGAGGTGGAGCCCATGTCCCGCTGCTGTCTGTTGTGGCGAAGCTTTACTCACTGGATTGGCGGTATGGGAGTTTTGGTGTTTGTGCTTGCAGTTCTTCCTTCAGGGGAGGGCAATATGATGTATCTGATGAAGGCGGAGAGCCCGGGACCTTCTGTGGAAAAGCTGGTTCCCAAGGTGCGGACAACGGCTTTCATTTTGTATGCGGTTTATACGGCGCTGACCATAAGTGAGATGCTGTTACTATTCTTTACGGGAATGCCTTTGTTTGATGCGGTGAATATTGGCTTTGCCACAGCCGGTACGGGAGGCTTTGGGGTATTAAACGACTCCTGTGGAAGCTATGCCCCGCATCTTCAGGTGATTATCACAGTGTTTATGATTCTCTTTGGTGTCAATTTCAACTGCTACTTTTTGCTGCTCAGAGGGAAGCTTAAGTCTGCACTTTGCTCTGAGGAGGTTCGGGTGTACCTGGGAATCATTTTGGCAGCAGGGCTATTGGTGGCCTGGAATACGAGAGAGATGTTTAGCACTCTGGGAGAAACCTTGCGGCATGCCTTTTTCCAGGTAGCTTCCATCATCACCACAACAGGTTTTTCTTCTGTGGATTTTGGCCTTTGGCCCCAGTTTTCGTTGACTATTCTGGTGCTGCTATGCTTTATCGGAGCCTGTGCCGGCAGTACCGGCGGCGGAATCAAGGTATCTCGAATTATCATTATGTTTAAAACGGTGTTAAAGGAACTGTTTACTATCAAGCATCCCAGGGGAGTGCGTAGCGTAAAGCTGGATGGGAGAACCGTGGAGCACGAGACGGTTCGTAGTGTCAACATATTCCTGGTGATTTATGTGCTGGTTATGTTTGGCTCCGTTTTGTTGGTGAGCCTGGACAATTTTGATTTCACTACCAACTTTACCGCTGTAGTGGCAACGATCAACAACATAGGACCGGGTTTGGAAAAGGTTGGGCCGGCCTCCAATTTCGGACATTTTTCCGATGTGTCAAAGGTAGTTTTGATCTTTGATATGCTGGCGGGAAGGTTGGAGTTGTTCCCCATGATCGTTCTCTTTTCCCCTTTGACCTGGAAGAAGAGGAAGTAGCGCCATTGGCAAAGCCACACCTTCGGTGCTTTTTCGTCGCTTCACATCTTCCTTTGCTCATGGAATGGGTGAACTGTAACACAAAAGAGGAAATCATGTGACGAAAAATGGAGCAATTTGTTCATTTGTATATATTATACAGATTGCAGTATAAGATTTGAACTTGTGTTGTGCGAAATATATAGTTTTCATTGACAATTTCCGGATAGTTGTTTATAATTCTTTTATGCACGATTTCATCCTTTGGTGATTGCTATCATAGCTTGTTTACATAGGAAATACTATACAAGAATGTGTGATTGGGGTTGTGTGCAAGATTTATGAGATGGGAGACAAAATATGGTTGAGTACATGCTAGGAAGCTATCTTGTGAAAACAGGCAGGATGGATAAGAGACAGCTTAGTCTTGTTTTGGATAAGATGGATTCTGTTAGAGTGAAATTGGGGTTGATAGCTGTATCTGAAGGTTTTATGACATTCACTCAGGCGGAGGAGGTAAATACACTCCAGTCTGTAATGGATAAGCGCTTCGGAGACATCGCTGTTGAAAAGGGGTATCTGACAGAGGAGCAGGTTGGCAAGCTTTTAAGACAGCAGGGAAATACCTATCTGACCTTTGCTCAAACTTTGGTCGATGAAGGGATTGCAAAGCTGGAGGAGTTTGATGAGCTCTTGGAGCAGTTTAGAAAAGACGGTGGTTACACGATTTCAGAGTTGGATGCAATTCGAACTGACGATGTGGACGCCATTGTTCCGATTATGATGCAGGATGAAATGGGAAGCTTGACCGACTTGGTGGGAACTGCTATTCGTACTGTGATTCGTCTTATTGACAGACATGCGTGCCTGGAAAAGGCTATCGAATGCAAGGTGGACTCCTTTGCTCCCGCTTCCCTACAGGAGCTTCAGATGCAGGATGGCAGTGAGTACAGTTTCTTTACAGAGGACGATGGGGGCTTGTTGGAACTGGCTTCCTTCTTCGGGCAGATGGATTTTGAAAAGCTGGATGAGGATGCCTTGGATTCCGCCGCTGAGCTGTTAAACTGCATCAATGGTTTGTACGCTTCAGCCCAGAGTAAGGCTGGCAGAGTGATTGAGCTTATGCCACCTGTCTATAGCAATGAAGAAGTAAAGCTGTCTGCAGCCCATAAGTATTTAGTTCCCTTTATTGTAGAGGGGAAGCGATTCTATTTCGGCGTGGCAAAGACAAATTAGTTGGGAGATGATAGAAAATGGCTAAGATTTTAATTGTGGATGATTCCAGAACCTCCAGAAGAATTTTAAGAGGCATTTTAGAGAAAACTGGCAATGAGGTTATCGGTGAGGCTGAAAACGGAGAGCAGGGCTTTTTGAAGTACAGAGAGCTACAGCCGGATATTGTAACCATGGATATTACAATGCCTAATATGGATGGTATTGAATCCTTGAGTCTTATCAAGAAGGAAAATGCAGATGCAAAGGTCATCATGATTACTGCAGCCGGACAGAAGGAGAAGATGGTAGAAGCTTTGAAACGTGGAGCAGATGAGTTTGTTACCAAGCCCTTTGTAGAGGATGAGATTATCGGTATCATAAAGAAGATTACAGAAGCATAAAGAGGATACATAAAACCCCGCTCGGCTGAGCGGGGTTTATTTTTGTGTTTTATACCTTATGTCGTTCCTGGTTACACTTTATGTCATTCCTGTTTACGCTTTATGTCATTTCTGAGTGCTTCACAATTAGGCTGGTAGTTAATTATTTCAGGAACCCGTTGACGATCTGTTCTTCGGCCTCAGCCTCAGTAAGTCCCAGAGTCATTAGCTTAATGATCTGTTCTCCGGCAATCTTGCCGATTGCAGCTTCGTGAATCAAGGCAGCATCCAGATGGTTGGCAGTGATTTCGGGAATAGCACTAATCTTTGCGTTATCCATAATGATGGCATCGCATTCGGAGTGCCCGGCACATTTATTGTTTCCGTTAATCTTGGCAACAAAGAGCTGTCTGGAATCTTCCTTTGCTACTGCCCTGGAAATTAAATTGGTACTGGAGTTTTCACCGTTCAAATCCACTTGAAAATCGGACTCAGCGTACTGTTTGCCGTGGGTCATAAGCCGTTCCGTAATCACTAATTTCGCATCCTTTTCCAAATCACAGGTGGTGGTTCTCTTGGTGGAATCTATGCCGCGAATTTGGACAGTTTCCATTTCCATAAAGCTTCCCTCACCAACATGCACAATGGTGGTGGGATTCATAACATTCTCACCGTTGCCATCACCGCTGCCGTAATGCTTTTCTACATATTTCACATGGGAATTTTTCCCAATAAAGAAGCTGTGAATACCGTCATGCCTGCTTTCCTGACTGCCGGAGTTGTGGATTCCGCATCCGGCAACGATGGTTACATCACAATTATCGCCGATGTAAAAGTCATTATAAACCATTTCAGTCAATCCTGTCTGACTGAGGATAACAGGGATGTGTACACTTTCTTTTTTCGTGTTGTCCTTGATTTTTATATCGATTCCCTGCTTGTCTTCCTTAGTGATAATATCAATGTTTGCGGTCGTATTTCTGGCAGCACTTTTTCCGTTAGCCCGGATATTGTAGGCGCCTGCCGGCAGCTCATGCAGACCGGCTATCTGCTCCAATAAGGTTTGTTGTATCTGATCCATGATAGTCTCCTTGTTTCGTACAGTATTACTGATAAAACTTACATCCGCCAGTGCCGGATAGAAGGTGTGGCAGCAGATTCTTGGCGGCCCCCTGCTCCTTCACCTTTCCGTCAGCAATGACGATGATGTTATCGGCAATATTCAAAATTCTTTCCTGATGTGAAATGATGATCAGGGAATTCTCTCTGGCAGACTTCATATCCTCAAACACCTTTATCAGATTATTAAAGCTCCATAAGTCGATACCTGCTTCGGGTTCGTCAAAGACGGAAAGAGGAGTATTGCGTGCTATGATTGTAGCTATCTCGATTCGTTTTAATTCTCCGCCGGACAGGCTTGCGTCTACATCACGATTGATGTAATCTCTGGCGCAGAGCCCCACCTTTGAGAGATATTCGCAGGCATCCACTGTAGACAGCTTTGTCCCGGAGGCTAAGGTAATCAGGTCTTTCACCTTGATGCCTTTAAAGCGCACCGGCTGCTGAAAAGCAAAGCTGATGCCAAACTTGGCCCTGTCTGTGACAGAAAGGTTTGTGATATCCTGTCCATTGTATAAAATCTGTCCCCCGGTGGGTTTCTCTATTCCCATTATGAGTTTTGCAAGAGTAGACTTGCCACCCCCATTAGGGCCGGTGATAGCCGTGAGACTATGATCCTCTATCGTCAGATTGATATTGCGGATGATTTCCTTTTTCGCTCCATTCTCCGGAGTGACTTCAAAGGAGAGATCCCTTAATTCAAGCATTTGTAAGCCTCCTTATGTGTGTAGAACTGTAAAAGCTGATGTTTGGAACACTGTTAGATGATGAAAACAGTTCTTGTGTCGATGTTTCAATTATTTTGTCAGCCTTTTAACGATACAGTAGTATATCACAGTTTTGGGGAAAAATATACAGTTATCTTATGATTGTTTGAGAAATCATAACCAAATCATAACAGGTCAGTTGCCTGGAAGACTTACCGGAGGGTAGAAGTTCTGCACGATACTAGGATTCATTGTGCAAAATCAGACACTATGCAAATGTTCGAAAATCGGTTAAAATAAGGAATCATAAGTGCCGGGGAGGAATATATGAAGAAGATAAATTGTGCTTGGAGTATAAGTTTACTTCTGATTGGAATATGTTCCATCATTCAGAGTATGTCAAGCCTGCTGAATATAGAATTACCAAGTGAGGTGGTGGTTTTACTGGGTGTCATAGATTTGCTTTGTTTGCCGGTACTGTCCTATACAACCATCAAAAAAGTACAGAATCGTCATACAGATGGCGAGGATAAATAAATTCCATTTTGAAATATGTGATGGCACACAATTTTGAAAAGAGACATCAATAAAGGGGGAGAAAAACATGAGCGAAACCAAAACAAAGGTAGTGGAGAAAACAGTTAAGACGGGAATTTCCTTTGGAAGTGCGTTGGCCATGGTAATCAGCTATACGGCCTGGAAATCAATTGGATGGGCTATTTTCCATGGGCTGCTTAGTTGGGTGTATGTAATTTATTACATAATAAGATACTAAAAAAGCTCTTGACTTTTTTGGGAAAGATGGGTAAAATATCCATTGTTGTGAGAGACACAACTTTGGATGTGCGCTTAGCTCAGCTGGATAGAGCGTTTGGCTACGGACCAAAAGGTCGGGGGTTCGAAT
>CAMAHO010000031.1 GCA_945834545.1 uncultured Lachnospiraceae bacterium
AGGGGAATCCAGATGGGAATTGTTGCGGAGGGTATTCCGGCCACCACCTCCATCAAAAATGACAACGGCTTTCGTGTACGGGATATTCCGTTGCCGGAGGGCGCTATGACCAATATGGAAGGTACCTTTTCCAATAGCGTGCTGATCGATGAGAAGGAGTATATTGGTTATTATATCCCAATTGAAATAGAAGGTGCTGTTAAGGCAGTTGCCTTTGCTGGCGTGTTAAAGACAACAGTTACCGGAAGCACCAAAAGCATTATTGTAACCTACATGGTATTGGCTGTAATTATGATTGCAGTAGCATCCGCCATTGCTCTGGTCTTTTCCAAATATTTGGCTAGGCTCTTTAAGGTGGTAGAGAAGCATTTGGATGGACTTTCCAAAGGGCGCTTGGACCAGAGTGTGAGAAAAAGTAGTCTCGTAAAGGAGCTTAGCACACTCATTGGAAATACGGCTTTGGTACAGGACAATCTGAAATCCACTATCGGAGGTGTCAAAACTGCCTCCGACAATCTGGCAGAGAGCGTGGAGCAGGTGACGGAGCTGAGTCAGGACACTTCAGCTAAGGTAAGCGGAATCAAGGAGTCTATGAACAGACTTTCTGAAGCTTCCTCAGCCATGGATGACAGTGTCCGCGTTATTCATGACCAGATGGATGAAATCGGGGATGCCGTAAACGAAATTTCTGGAAACGTAGAGCAGCTTTATGCCAACAGTAAGAGACTGCTGCAGACCAATGAAGAAGCAAAAGAAAACATGGATATGCTCATGGACAGCAACCAAAAGTCTGTCAATGCGGTGCAGGATATCACGGAGCAGATTACAAAGACAAATGACTCCATTGCTGAAATCGATAAGGCGGTTGAACTTATTCTATCCATAGCCCAACAGACAAACCTGCTCAGCTTAAATGCCTCCATAGAGGCAGCCCGGGCCGGAGAATTAGGCAAGGGCTTCGCAGTGGTTGCAGGAGAGATCAGAAATCTGTCCGAGCAGAGTGCACAGGGTGCAGAGATGATTCGAAACTTATCCGGTGAGATTCGGGAGAAATCCCATCGTTCTGTGGGTTATGCAAAGAACTTAAATCTTTTGATGGTAACAGAAAAAGAAAGCATCACAGCTACCAAGGAAAAGTTTGAGGAGCACAGCAAGGAGATTGCTTCCTCAGCAAATGAGATAGAGGCTATCGCCGGAAAGACGGAGAGGCTTCAAAAGAACAAAGAAAAGGTGGTTGAAAATGTCGGCAGGTTAGCCGGAATCAGCGATGAGAATGCGGAATGCAACGCAGAAGTAACCAAGGCGGTGGGTGAGATTATCGAACAGGTTTCCAGTGTTACCAGTCAGTGTGAGACCATGAATGAGCTCGCTCAGAGTATGAAAGATACCGTATCTTTTTTTCAGTCATAAAACTAGTATAGCTGCCATCTATACTTAGTTTCATAATAATCCTATAACAAATAAGGAAGAAGGCCACTTGTGTGGCCTTTTTTCCGTTCTTTGTGGTATGATGATAGAAAGGTTGTAGGAAGAGTAAAGGAAGGAATGGATGTCAAATTTGCAGACAGGAAAAGGAAAACGAAACAAAGAACTGCGTCAAAAATTAGCCCGGGAGGAGAGCAAACTGGATAGGGCTGTGCAGACCGGGACCAGGGAGGATATACTGGATTGCCTGGGGAGCTTGCGAGGAGCTTTGGAGCTGTGTATCGCCCAGTATGAAAGAAAGGCAGGGATTGTCCCCAATGGGAGTTTACATGAGAGAATTTTGCTGTTGGAGGAGAAACATCAACTGACACCGGACCAGGCCTCTGATGCACACCGGATTCGAATGATTACAAATGAGGCGGTTCACTTCTACGGCAATGCCCAGGACAGAACCACCCATAAATACCTGGAGCATCTGGATAAAAAAGGGTTGGCGGACCTGGCCAGGGAGGTATTTTCCACAGTGGAGAGACTGGCTGCAGCGTCACAGCCGGTACAGATTGGTATTCCTTCAGAGGAGATGCCCCGGAACACAAAGCCTCAAGTGGAGATGTCTAAAAAGACAGTGCCTTCAGAAGAGACTTCCCAAAAAACAGAGCCCTCCGAGAAGGACTCTGCAAAGAAGGATCCATATCTAGTTATTTTTATGGGGATACTGGTGATTGCCTTTATCTGTCTGTTTCTTTCGAAATTTTTCCAATAGACTTAGAACAGGCACACGAGTGGCAAGGAAATAACAAAGCTCGGCCAAAAGGACTCCGGCAACGATATCTATGATTACATGCTGCCTGGTGGTCAGAGTGGAAAGAAAGACCAGGATGGAAAAGACCAAGGCAAAGCTACGCACCCAGCGGGGCACTGTTTTATTCCCTCGCACGCCGATATAGCAAAGCCAGCTGATAAAGCAGTGCAGGGAGGGGAATAAGTTATCCGCAGGGTCAACCTGGTAAAGAATTCGAATCCAGTCGTTCCATAGGCCAGGTTCAGTGACCTCCGGTCGAATCATAGTAGTAGGGAAAAGGGTGTAACAGAAGGCACAAACGACTTTGCCCAGAATGTCTGCCAGCAGAAACTGTAGTCCTCTCTCCTTGTCCAGACCGGAACAGTACAGATAATAGGCTATCCAATATAGGTAGCATCCCAAATAAATCAAAATGGTCCAGGGAATCAGGGGGATTTGGCTATCTAGGGCAGAGCTTAGGATATAATGCTTGCGGTCCGCGGCAAACAGGCGGCTTAGGAAGTAAACACTGAAATTAAATACCACCACAATAAACAAAGGCAGTCGCGCATAGGTGGGTATCAGTTTGTCTAGCCAGTGATGAAATTTCTCTTTCTTGGATTGGGACATACATTTTCCTCCTTGCTTCTGCCATTTTAGCATTCCCTATTTCCGCAAACAAGTATTCGCTTGTATATTTCAGATTTTCTTAAGAAACAGCTAAGGTTTTTTATGGATTTTGCGAATGAGGTTCTGAATAGTTACGATATTTTTAACAATTATTGTATTTTGGCGTAACCTTGTGATACTATATAAAAGGCACCTCAGATTGAAACCTTGCCAGTAACGATGGTTATACCATTTCAATGTGAGAGTAAGAGTAAAACGGAGTACCACGATGTTATTTAATTCCTTTGAATTTCTACTATTTTTTCCTATTGTGACAATCTTATTCTTTGTCATCCCGAGAAAGGTAAGATATCTATGGTTGTTGGTGGCCAGCTATTATTTTTATATGTGCTGGAATGTAAAATATGTTGTTCTGCTCCTGTTCTCTACCTTGATTACCTGGGGGCTGGGTCTGATTTTACCCAAAATCAGTAGCAAAAGCAGTAGGAAGCTTGTCATGCTGACCGGACTGTTCACCAATCTGGCAGTTTTGTTTTTCTTTAAGTATTTTAATTTCTTTTATTCCAATCTGGGACGGGTGTTAGGCAAGGTAGGGATAACCCTGGCGGATTCCCCCTTCGACTTCCTGTTGCCGGTAGGAATTTCCTTTTATATTTTTCAGGCATTGGGCTATCTGATTGACGTGTACCGGGAGGAGATTCAACCGGAAAAGAATGTACTGCGCTATGCCCTCTTTGTATCCTTCTTTCCACAATTGGTTGCAGGCCCCATTGAACGTTCAGGGAGGCTGCTGACGCAGATTCAAAGGATGGAAGAGATTGTTGTGTTTGAAGGGAAACGAATTGAGGAAGGCCTTGTGCTGATGCTTTGGGGTCTTTTTCAGAAGATGGTGATTGCAGACCGAATCGCCATCTTTGTAGACAATATCTTTGGCAATCTTCAGGGTATCGGTACGATAGAGACGGTGTTGGCTGCTATAGGATTTTCGCTACAAATCTATTGTGACTTTGCAGGATACAGCAACATTGCAATTGGAGCTGCAAAAGTTATGGGATTTGAGCTTATGGAGAACTTTAACACCCCGTATTTTGCAACAAATATTGCAGATTTCTGGCGTAGATGGCATATTTCCTTGAGTACCTGGTTTCGTGATTACTTATATATACCTTTGGGAGGAAATAGAAAGGGACGACTTCGCAAGTACCTGAATCTGATGATTACCTTTTTGGTCAGTGGATTATGGCACGGCTCCAATTGGACCTATATCCTTTGGGGTGGCATTCACGGGCTGTATCAGATCGTGGGGGATTTTATCAGACCTTGGAAGGAGAAGGTGTATAAGGCCTGCAAGGTAAAAACGGAGGCGGAGAGCTTCCGCTTAGGGCAGATTCTGGTTACCTTCCTTTTGACAAGCTTTGCCTGGATTTTCTTTCGCTCCACATCACTAAGCAAGGCCGTTTTGTATGTGAAGAGAATGTTTACGCATTTCAATCCCTGGGTACTGTTTGATCAAAGCCTGTTCAACTGGGGCTTGGACCGGATTGAAGTGGACGTGCTGATGCCGGCGCTGATCTTGCTGTTCTTAGTGGAATGGATAAGATATCGGAAAAAGGAGACGATTGGCCAATTTTTAGTTCGTCAAAACACCTGGTTTTATTGGGGTGGATTGATTCTCTTGATTTTGTCCATATTGGTATTCGGAGAATATGGTGTGTTGTTTGATTCCAAGCAGTTTGTCTATTTTGCGTTCTAATGATACCAGGATTGTGGGATCAGGTCGTGCGAAACAATCCGTAGGTATCAAAATAAAGGACTATTGACCCTAATATCATTTAACCACAGGAGGTAGAAATGGAAGAGAAGTATGACCAGGAGCTTGTTTGCCAGGTCGAGGAGCCTTATGACCAGACAGTCGTGACGCAGGAGAGCTTTCAGCTAAAGTCTGCAAGAAAGGAATTTAGCCGAGTGGGCTTCGCCTACCTGTTAACCACAATTGTATATAATGGTGGCCAGATACTGTGTGCTTTTTTGGCGGCTAAGTTCTATCCCCAGGCCTTGGAAAGCATGGATAGTGCTATGGCAGTCCAGATGCTGCCGACCTATCTGATTTGCGTTCCCATTATTATTTGGATGATTTCCAGACTGCCGGCAACCATACCGGAGAGAAAAAGCATAAAACCGGTTGAATTCATAGGTGCTATGCCCTGTGTCTATGTGGTAGTGATTCTATCCAATATTGTGGGTTTGCTGATTACACAGATTTTGGGCAACATGATGGATCATCAGGTTGCCAATCAGGTGGTGTCCTTGGTGGGCGAGATGAGCCCATTTATGAGTCTCCTCGTCATGGTGATTTGTGCACCCATTGCGGAAGAACTGATTTTCAGAAAGCTTTTGGTAACCAGAACCTTAAAATATGGGGAGGGCGTTTCGGTGGTTCTCTCAGGTCTGATGTTTGGGCTGTTTCACGGAAATATCAACCAATTTGCATATGCCTTTACCTTTGGATGCTTCCTGGCCTTTCTCTATGTAAAAACCGGTAACATTAAGGTTACCATAGCCCTGCACGCCTTCGTTAATTTCCTTGGCAGTGTGGCAATACAGCTTTTAGGCTCCGCCTTTGACATGGAGGAGATTACCAACACCATAGAGGAGCTGACAAACGCCGGCGCGGTGGAGGAGCTGAATCTCTATGTACAGCAGAATTTCTCTGCCTTTGCCTGCTACGGAGGATATGGTCTGTTCATCGTGGGACTGATTGTGTTTGGCATCATTTTGCTGATTTTGGGCAGGAAACGAATCAAGCTTTCTCAGGGAGAGGTAGTCATTCCCAAGGGAAAGAAATTTGCGGCTATCGTTTTGAACCCCGGTATGCTTCTGTATATCGCTGCATGGCTGGGGACAATCATTTACCAGACAATGTTGTAAGAGAAGGGAATCAATATGTATACAGTGGAAGGCAGAATCCGTTACAGCGAGACGGACGAACAAAAAAGGTTGACGATTCCGGGTTTAATAAATTACTTTCAGGACTGCTCCACCTTTCAATCTGAGGATATCGGAGCAGGCTTAGCCTATATGGAGGAACTGCATATGGTCTGGGTGCTTGCCTCCTGGCAGGTGGAAATCAAGAGACTGCCGGTATTGGGCGAGAGAATTGTGGTGGGAACGGTACCTTATGATTTTAAGGCCTTTCTGGGCTATCGTAACTTTATTCTGATGACACCGGAGGGAGAGACGCTTTGCATTGCCAACTCCTTGTGGAGCCTGTTGGATACAGACACCAAGAGGCCCGTAAATGCCCCTACAGATATGAAAGCAAAATACCCCCTGGAAAAGGCTTTGGAGATGGACTATGCCGTCAGAAAGATACCCCTTTCTGAGGAAAGACAAGGGTTCCCTCCTTTCGAAGTAGGACCGGAGCACTTGGATGCCAATCATCATGTGAATAACGGAAAGTTTATCAGTATGGCAGCCGGATACCTGTCGGAGGGCTTTCAGGTGTCCAGACTTCGGGCAGAGTATAAAAAACAGGCCTTTTTGGGAGACAGAATCTATCCTCATGTGTTTTGTAACGAGGACAGCTGCGTGGTCAGCCTGGAATCAGAGGACAAAAAGCCCTTTGTCATTGTGGAATTTGTGAAATCAGTTTGAGAGGAGCAGGTATGCTGAGGTTAGGTGAAAAGCAGATATTACAGGTGGTAAAAAAGGTAGAGTTTGGAGTGTATCTGGCGGACGATACGCCCGAAGAGAGAGTCCTATTGCCGATCAAGCAGGTGCCCACAGGGACAGCTGTGGGAGATAAGCTGGAGGTCTTTTTATACCGAGATAGCAGTGACCGCATCATTGCCACCACAAAGGAGCCCAAGCTGGTGCTGGGCCAGGTATCCAGGCTGAAGGTTGCCCAGACGGCAAAAATCGGTGCGTTTTTGGACTGGGGCTTAGAAAAGGACCTGCTTTTGCCCTTTAAAGAACAGACCAGAAAGGTGGCTGTGGGGGATGAGGTATTGGCTGCTTTGTATCTGGATAAGAGCAACCGCTTGTGTGCCACTATGAAGGTTTACCCCTATTTATCCTTGAATCCGCCCTTTAAGCCGGAGGATACGGTGATTGGCCAGGTGTACCAGATAAGCCAGCAATTTGGGGCTTTTGTGGCAGTGGAGGATCGGTACAGCGGATTGATTCCCAAAAGGGAGCTCTATGGAGAGATCCGTTGTGGACAGGAGATTGAAGCAAGGGTTGTGGGCGTTACGGAGGACGGTAAGCTGACCTTAGGCATCCGTCAGAAAGCCTATTTACAGATAGAGGAGGATGCGAAAAAGCTTCTGGAGCTTTTGAATAGCTATGAGTGGGTATTACCCTTTTCGGATAAGGCTGCACCGGAGGTGATTACACAGCAAACCGGCATGAGTAAGAATCAGTTCAAGAGAGCTGTCGGTCATCTCTTAAAGGAAGGCTATATTGAAATTGGAGAAAAAAGCATACGGCGACTGAAATAACAAGGTGGATGGCACAATAAACACAATTCACAATAGCAGGTTGGAGAGCACAACGAGCAATAGCAGGTTGGAGGATTCCCCCTCTTCACAAATGTGGGAAGATATGCTATACTATACGAACAACGAAGGGACAAGGAGGTATGACAATGGATATTGCTAGTTTATCAATGAACATGGCCAGTAATGCTACGCTATCTAAGGTTGGTACCGCAGTGTTGGATAAAGCCTTGGATATGAACGAGGAGATGGGACAGGGACTTGTGAATATGATTGATGCCGCAGCTATGGAGCGGAGTGTGAATCCGAATGTAGGCGGTAATTTCGATTTTCGAGTGTAGAATGTATGAGTGAGGGGGGGCTTCGCACCAGCGAGGCCTCTTTTTACTTGCTTTTTTTGTGCAAATTGCAAAAAATATTGCTGAAAAGTCTTGCTTTTTTTGAATGAATTTTGTACATTTGTAATAGAAAAGCAGTTTGGAGGGAAATATATGATATCAAACCAGATTTTGCAGAATACAATAGATGGATTGAAAGGAATCGCCAGGGTTGATTTATGCGTTATGGACCCGGATGGAAAAGAGGTGGCTTCCACTGCAGACATGTCCAAGTGTGCAGGTTCTGTTGTAGAATTTGCAGCTTCTCCTGCAGATTCCCAAGAGATTCAGGGCTATCAGTACTTTAAGATACATGATGATCTCTCCTTGGAGTATGTATTGATTGCAGGAGGCGCCGGAGAGGATATCTATATTATCGGCAAGATGGTAGCTTTTCAGATTCAGAGCCTGCTGGTGGCATACAAGGAGCGTTTTGATAAGGACAATTTTATTAAAAATCTGCTGTTGGATAATTTGTTGCTTGTGGATATCTACAGTCGGGCTAAGAAGCTACATATTCCCTTGGATGACCCGAGAGTGGTCATTATTGTGGAAAGTCAGAACGGAAGGGATAACAATGCCCTGGAGCTGACCAGATCCAATTTTAGTTCTACTACCAAGGATTTTATTACCGCTGTGGATGAGAACAATGTCATTGTGGTAAAGAACTTGTCCGGTATGGACAATGTGAAAGAACTGGTCACCCCCGTTCGCAAACTGGTATCCAGTCTGACCAAGAATGGGATTAAGGGAGTTCGAGTTGCTTACGGAACAGTTGTCAACGAGCTGAAAGAGGTCAGCCGTTCCTTTAAGGAGGCCAAAATGGCCCTGGATGTGGGCAAAATCTTTTTTGATGACCGCGATATTGTGGCCTATAGTGAGTTGGGCATCGGCCGATTGATTTATCAGCTTCCCATCCCACTGTGTAAAATGTTCATCAAGGAGATCTTTGATGGAAAGAGTCCGGACGATTTTGATGATGAAACCCTGACCACAATTTACAGCTTCTTTGAAAACAATCTGAATGTATCGGAGACCTCAAGGCAGCTGTTTATCCACAGAAATACACTGGTTTACAGACTGGATAAGCTTCAAAAGAGCACCGGATTGAATCTGCGCATTTTTGAGGATGCAATCACCTTCAAAATAGCCCTGATGGTGGTAAAATACATGAAGTATATGGAGAGCAATGATTAACAGATAAAGGAATTAGGTAATGACTAGAAGAGAAAGAAAGCGACTTCAGTGTGAAAAAATAATAGAGGAAAAGGGCATTATCTGCCTGGAAAATGTGACCAAGTCATTTCCCGGCGGCGCTCACGCCGTAAACGATGTGAGCTTTCAAATCAAGCAAGGGGAGTTTGTATTCATTGTTGGGGATAATGGATCGGGTAAGTCTACCTTGCTAAAGCTGTTTTTGAGGGAGCTTGTGGCTTCTCAGGGGAAGGTAACGGTAATGGGGCAGGATTTATCTAAGATAAGGCACCGCCAGATCCCTAAGTTTCGGAGAAATCTGGGGGTTGTCTTCCAGGATTTCCGTCTCTTAAAGGATCGGAATGTCTATGAGAATGTAGCCTTTGCGCAGAGGATTATCCAGATGCCTACGAATAAAATCAAGAAGAATGTGCCGGGTGTATTGGCTACTGTAGGACTGGCAGGGAAATATAAATTGAAGACTACCCAGCTTTCCGGTGGAGAACAGCAGCGTGTAGCCCTGGCCAGGGCTCTGGTAAATAAGCCTGCCATCCTGTTGGCAGATGAACCTACCGGCAATCTGGATCCCAGAAGCTCCTGGGAAATCATGAAACTGTTTGAGGAGATCAATGCCAACGGAACCACGGTAGTTGTGGTCACTCATGCGAAGGAAATTGTGGATACCATGCAAAAGAGAGTTATCACCCTTAAGCGTGGCAAGTTGATCAACGATGTAGAGGAAGGAGTTTACGGCGATGAGGATTAGTACTTTGTTTTATACCATTCGCCAGGGCTTCAAGAGTATTTGGCGTAATTTTTGGTTTTCTCTGGCATCTGTGGCTACCATATCTGCCTGTCTTTTTCTGTTTGGTTTGTTTTATGTGGTGATAGCGAATTTTCAAAACATCGTGAAAACGGCCGAGGAGGGGGTTTCTGTTACGGTATTCTTCCACAGTGCCGGCGATGAATGCGAGTTAAAAGGGTTAGAGCACGATGAGAATCAGATTCCCACGGACCAGAGGATTGAGGAAATTGGCAAGCTGATTCAGGCCAGAGCAGAGGTATCTGATGTGAAGTATATTTCCGATGATGAAGCTTGGGATACCTTTGGGCCTGCCTATTTTGGAGAGAATTATAGGGAGGGCTTTCCGGAGAATCCCCTGGAAGGCTGGGACAGCTATGAGGTGTATTTGAGCGATGTGTCCCTACAGCCGGCCCTGGTAAATTGGCTGCAGTCCATCCCTCAGGTGAGAAAGGTCAATTATTCCGAGATGACTGCCAGTACCTTGAGTGGTGCAAATATGATAATCGCTTATGTGTCTCTGGGAATCATTGTCATTTTGTTGGCAGTCAGTGTTTTCCTGATCGGCAACACGGTGGCTATGGGGATATCCATACGAAAAGAAGAAATTAGTATTATGAAATACATCGGTGCAACAGATTTCTTTGTCAGGGCTCCCTTTGTGATTGAGGGCATGATGATCGGTCTTATGGGTACAGCGGCCCCCCTGGCGATTATCTATGTGTTATATCAGTACATCTTGGATTATGTGGCAGGAAGATTTACTATGCTCAGCGGATTTTTGCAGTTCCTTCCGATTTCTGACATTTTCCATTTTCTAGTGCCGGTATCCTTGGTATTAGGCGTTGGTATTGGCTTTTTGGGCAGTTTTACTACGGTCAGAAAGCACCTTCACGTATAGGTTTTGCAAATTAGAGTGAGCAGCAGAATAAGGAAAAAAGAATGAAGTATTGGAAGAGAATTGTTAGTGTCTTCTGTGTGATAAGCCTTTTGGCTTTGCCTGGTATAGGGTCCAGCGCAGCGGAAAAAAATCTGAATCAGGTGACCTCCAGTTCTATAAAGGACAAACAGAATCAGATTTCGGCTGCAGAAAAAGAGAAGAAGGAGCTGCAGGGAAGCCTGAGCAACTTAAAGAAAATCAAAAAGGAGCTGGAATCCAAGAAAAGTGACTTAAAGAGCTACGTGGAACAACTGGATACCACCTTGGCCGAGGTGGAAGAAAACATAACCCAGCTAAAAGCTAAAATACTGGTTAAGGAAGAAGAGTTAAAGCAGGCTGAGGAGGAATTGAATCAAGCTCAGGAAAAAGAAAATAATCAACGAGAAGCCATACTGACCAACATTCGCCTCATGTACGAAAACAGTGGAAACTATGTGGCAGAGTTACTTGTATCCTCCAATGGCCTTGGAGATATGCTGAATAAGGCAGATTATATAGAAAGCATCGTAGCCTATAGCAAGGATCGGTTTGATGAATTTCAGCTAAACCGGCAGATGGTTGAGCTTTGCAAGGAATCCTTGGAATTGGAGAAGGAAATCCTGGATTCAGCTAAGGAGACCGTTGAGGCTGAGGTCAAAAACCTTGAGGAGCTGATCAAGCAAAAGGAAAAGGATATTACTGAGTACGAAACTAGCATTGAAAATAAAGAAAAAGCCATCAAGGAATACGAAGCAGATATTGCGGCACAAAATGAAGTCATTAAAATGCTGGAAAAGGCTATCGCAGAAGAAAGAAAAAGGCTTGCGGAGCAAAATGGCGGAGTCAAGCTTACCTACGACGGCGGAACCTTTAAATTTCCGTTGGCATCCTATACTCGTATTTCCGATGATTACGGAAATCGTATAGACCCTTTGTTGGGAATTCAAAGCTTTCACAATGGCGTGGACTTTGCCGCCCCCAAGGGAACTGCGATATACGCCGCCTACGATGGGGTGGTTGTGGCAGCAGCCTATCATTATTCTATGGGTAATTATGTGATGATTGACCACGGTGACAATCTGTTTACCATCTATATGCATGCCTCCAAGCTATATGTGAAGGCAGATGATGTAGTGGCTAGAGGAGACACTATAGCAGCGGTAGGTACAACCGGCAGGTCTACCGGAAACCATCTGCACTTCGGTGTCCGCAAGGATGGGGCGTATGTATCCCCTTGGAATTACCTGTCACCTTAAGAGGAGCCTGTGAAAGGTAACGTTTTCAGATGGAAGCAGAAAGGGAGACAGAAATGGAAGGAATTGAGGAACAGGATAACATTCAGGTTCGGAAAGAAAGCACAAAAAAGAATGGATTTCTCTGGGGCCTGTTAACCGGTGTTCTGCTGATGGCAGTATTCTGTTGTGTTACTTTACTGATATTCACCTTTCGGGCAAAGGAGTCGGCGGAATCAAAACAAAAAGAAAACCAGCAGTACACTCTGGTCCGACTGGATAATAATGGGCCCATAACCCCTGCTGTTTTGGAAAAAATGCAGAATGTTATGGAGCTGATTCACAGAAGATTTTATTTGGATGAGGTCACTGACGAGCAGCTTTTGGATGGCATGTATAAGGGCATGGTGGCGGCGCTGGAGGATCCTTTCTCCGAGTACTATACCGTGGAGGAATTACAGAAGCTGTTAAGTGATACCTCCGGTGTGTATTATGGAATCGGAGCTTATGTGAGCATTGACCAAACCTACAATATGACAAAGGTCAGTGGGGTGATAGCCGGAAGTCCTGCAGAAGAGGCAAAGCTAAGGGCGAATGACATCATTTATGAAATTGATGGCGTGTCAACCTATGAAATGTCCTTGGATGAGGCCGTGAAGCTGATTAAGGGAGACGAGGGCACAGAGACGGTTTTGACCATTATTCGAGACGGGGAGACGTTGAAGGTTCCTATCGTCCGCAGAAAGGTGGAGAGCCCAACGGTAAACAGTGAGATGCTGCCACAGAATATGGGGTACCTGCAGATTGTGCAGTTTGATGATGTCACGCCGGGCCAGTTCAAGCTGGCGTTGGACGGATTGAAGGAACAGGGAATGAAGGGTTTGATTCTGGACCTTAGGGCCAATCCGGGAGGAACCCTGGATGGCGTGGTGGATATTGCCGGTCAGATCTTGCCGGAGGGTCTAATCGTCTACACGGAGGACAAAGAGGGAAAGAGAAATGAGTATTACAGCGATGGCAAGGGAGAGCTGCAGATTCCAATTGTGGTTCTTGTAGATATGAATACCGCCAGTGCGGCAGAGATCTTGTCCGGTGCCATTCAGGACTACGAAAAGGGCACGATCATCGGAACCACAACCTATGGAAAAGGAATTGTTCAGTCTGTCATATCTCTGCCGGATGATTCAGCTGTGAAGATCACTGTCAGTGCCTATTATACTCCCAAGGGACGAAACATTCATAAGCTGGGCATTGAGCCTGATATTGTATGCGAATTTGACGCAGATGCCTATTATGGAGAGGAGGCCTTTGACAATCAATTAGAGAAGGCCAAGGAAGTGCTGACAGAAAAGATGAAGGAATGATTTGAAACAAAGCATGAGACAAAGAGCTGCGAGCATTCGTGGCTCTTTTCGCCTATATGCACGAAGGAGGCCTGCTATATGGAAGATACAGTACAGAAAAAAGAGGAAGTTACCCTATTGGAAAAGGGCAAAAAAGGCGTCATACATATGATATTCAGCCGTTTTGGCGTGGTGTTACTTTTGCTGGTTGTACAGATTCTATTTTTATTTGGTTTGTTTTTTAAGTTTAGGCAGCTGGCACCCCATTATCTGGGAATTGCTTCTTTGTTTTATTTGGTCATGATAGTGGTGCTGGTAAACAGTAGTCACGATGCCACCTCAAAAATAACCTGGCTGATCGTAATGGTTCTCTTTCCCATTTTCGGAGCCTTACTTTACTTGTATACCACGGTGGAAATCGGACATCGCGCACTGAAGAAGAGAATGGTTCATATCCTTGAGGCTACAAAGGAGACAATTCCTCAAAGGGAGGAAACCCTGCGTCGGGTGGAGGCCTGCAGTCCGGAAGTGACCGATTTGTCCTATTATATCAACCGCACTGGGTGCTATCCGGTGTATGAAAACACTAGTGTTACCTACTTCCCTCTGGGAGAGAGGATGTTTGAAGCTATGCTGGAGGAATTGGAAAAGGCCAGGGAATTTATCTTTTTGGAGTATTTTATTCTGGATGAGGGCCTGATGTGGGGAAGGCTTTTGGAGGTACTGGCTCGCAAGGCGAAGGAGGGTGTGGATGTACGCCTGATGTATGACGGCACCTGCGAATTTGCTTTGCTTCCCAGAACCTATCCCCAGAAGCTAAAGGCCTTGGGTATTAAGTGCAAGGTGTTTGCCCCTATCACGCCCTTTATCTCTACCCATTACAATTATCGCGACCACAGAAAAATCCTGGTGATTGATGGCGTCACTGCGTTTAACGGCGGTATCAATCTGGCAGACGAATACATCAATCATATACAGAAATATGGGCATTGGAAGGACACCGGAGTTTTACTAAAGGGGGAGGCAGTGAACAGCTTTACCTTGATGTTCTTACAAATGTGGCATGTCAATGAGAAGCTGGAGGATTTCTCGCCGTACCTGAGGAAAGGTACAAACCCCAAACAGACCCAGGGCTTTGTTATGCCCTACGGGGATTGTCCCCTGGATGAGGATAATGTGGGTGAGTCGGTCTATATGGATATCCTAAACCGGGCACACGATTATGTGTATATTATGACACCCTATTTGATTCTGGACGGGGAGCTGGAGAAGGCTCTGACCTTTGCGGCGCAGCGGAGTGTGGATGTGAGATTGATTTTGCCTCATATTTCAGACAGCTTCGTTGCACAAGCTCTGGCGAAAACCTATTACAAGGCACTGCTTCAGGCGGGAGTGAAGATTTTTGAGTATACTCCCGGTTTTGTGCATGCTAAGGTCTTTATCAGCGACGATAAGAAGGCTGTAGTAGGTACCATCAACATGGACTACAGAAGCCTGTACCATCATTTCGAGTGTGCTACCTATCTCTACGATGTACCATGTATAGGGGAGATAAAGGCAGATTACCTGGAGACTCTGGGAGCAAGTCAGGAAGTAACCCTGGAAACGGTCAAGAAGGAGAAATGGTATGTGAAGCTGGTGGGGAATTTGATGAAATTTGTGGCACCGCTGTTGTAAGGATATTGATAAATGGATTGAAAAGGTATATACTATGTATACACTATCGGTTTGGAGGTTGATGTATGCAAGCACAAGTGAAGGAATGGGGAAACAGTCAGGGAATTAGGCTTCCTAAGGAAGTATTAAAAGAAGCACGAATAGCTGTGAATGAGATGTTGGATATTACTGTATCAAATGGTGTTATTACATTGACAAAGCCGTTCCGACACAAAACCCTTGAAGAACGTGCTGCGGAGTTTGAAGGAAAATTGATGCTGGATGGCGAATACGACTGGGGAGAACCAGTCGGAAAAGAGGTATGGTAATGGAAGTACTACACCAAGGAGATATACTTAAAATTGAAAAAATAAAGCATCCTGTATTAGTTGCAAGTAAGGATTTTTTCAATCAAAGTGGCGAAATCATAGGATGCCCGATTATTAAAGATTCCATTCCAGGCCCTCTTCATATTTGGATGTCGACAGATGAAAATGAAGGATATATACAATGTGAAAAGCTTGCATTGCTGGATGTATCCATTCGCGGTTACAAACGAATCGATCGACTGCCGATATTCGAAATGATGAATGTTTCGGATGCAATTCAGAGCATATTTGAGTATATTTAGGGATTGTATCACAAACGAAATAGGGCGGAAAGTGAGTTT
>CAMAHO010000032.1 GCA_945834545.1 uncultured Lachnospiraceae bacterium
AAATGTATTTTGATAGAAAGACCAGGTTTGAAGTGAATAAATATTATTTATTAGGAGGAAGACTTTATGTCATACATAGACAGGATAAAGGAGCGTGCTCGTCAGGACAGAAAAACGATTGTCTTACCAGAGTCTAACGACAAAAGAACGCTTCTGGCTGCAGCTAAGGTTATGGAGGAAGGCATTGCCAATATTATTATGATTGGCTCAGAAGAAAAAATCATGGATGGTGCCGGATGGTTGGAGGTGGATTTGTCAGGGATAACAGTGATAAACCCTAAGACAACACCAAAGCTGGATGCTTATGTGGAATTACTATATGAGACCAGAAAAGCAAAAGGCATGACACCTGAAAAAGCAAGGGAGATTTTGCTCAACGATTATTTGACTTTCGGAATTGTTATGGTAAAGGCAAATGATGCAGATGGTATGGTTGCAGGTGCTTGTCATTCCACAGCAGATACCTTGCGCCCGGCTTTACAAATTTTAAAGACTGCCCCGGGAGTAAAGCTGGTTTCAGGCTTTTTCGTTATGGATACGGTTTTTAAAGAGATGGGTGATAACGGAGCCTTTATTTTTGCAGATTGTGGATTAAATCAGGATCCTACACCGGAGGAGCTGGCAGCAATTGCAGAGTCCAGCGCCAGAAGCTTCCAGGCCTTGATTGGACCTAAGCCGGTGATAGCTATGCTCAGCCATTCCACCAAAGGTAGTGCTAAGCATGCTTTGGTTGACAAGGTTGCCGAGGCCACCAAGATAGCGCATGAGTTATATCCACATCTGGTATTAGATGGAGAGCTTCAGCCGGATGCAGCGTTATCTCCGGCAGTTGCAAAGACAAAGGCACCGGGAAGTTCTGTGGGCGGAAAAGCCAATGTTCTGATTTTTCCGAACCTGGACGCAGGTAATATTGGATATAAGCTGGTGCAGAGATTAGGCGGTGCAGAGGCCTACGGACCTATGCTTCAGGGAATTGCAAAGCCTGTAAATGATCTGTCCAGGGGCTGTTCCTGGGAGGATATTGTGGGTGTAGTAGCGCTTACAGCTGTTCAGGCACAATTAGTTTAAGGAGAGGACAGGAGAATGAAGGTATTAGTTATTAACTGTGGAAGTTCATCATTAAAATTTCAATTGATTGATTCGGAAACGGAGAAGGTAATTGCAAAGGGATTGTGTGAACGTATCGGAATTGACGGCAGCTTGATAAGTTACACCCCTGCCGGTGGAGAAAAGGAAAGCAATGTAACGCCTATGGCGGATCACACAGAAGCAATAAGACTTGTGTTGGAAGCATTGTGTAATCCTAAGACAGGAGTTGTAAAAGACTTGTCCGAAATCGACGCTGTAGGCCATAGAATTGTGCACGGAGGGGAGAATTTTACCTCATCCACAATCATTGATGAGGAGGTTATCAAGGCCATTGAAAACTGCAGTGAGCTGGCACCGCTTCATAATCCTGCAAATTTGATCGGAATTCGTGCTTGCCAAAAGCTAATGCCGGGTGTTCCTATGGTGGCTGTATTTGATACTGCATTTCACCAGACTATGCCGGAGGAGGCATATTGTTACGGAATTCCTTATGAGTACTATGAAAAATACAAAGTTCGTCGTTATGGTTTTCATGGAACCAGTCATTCTTACGTATCGAAAAGAGCGGCTGAGGTGCTAAAGAAACCCTATGAGTCCTTGAAAATCATTGTTTGCCATCTTGGAAACGGAGCCAGTGTTTCAGCCGTAAAGAATGGCAAGTGCGTGGATACCTCCATGGGACTTACCCCCCTGGAAGGATTGGTTATGGGAACCAGGTCAGGTGATGTTGACCCGGCAGTCTTAGAATTTATCGCTCACAAAGAGAACAAATCCATTGACGAGGTGATGAACATTCTTAATAAGAAGTCGGGTGTTCTGGGTCTTTCCAACAACTTGTCTTCTGATTTTAGAGATATTGAGGCCGGGTATTTAAAGCTGGATGCAAATGCCGTTCGAGCAATGAAGGTATTTTGCTATCGGGTGGCAAAATATATTGGCGCTTATACCGCAGCCATGAATGGTGTAGATGTAATCTGCTTTACAGCAGGAGTGGGAGAGAACGGTCCCCTTGTAAGGAACTTAATCTGCAACTATTTAGGCTATCTTGGTATTACCTTGGATGAGGAAGCAAATAACAAAAGAGGCGAGGATATTGTCATCTCTTCCCAGGATAGCAGGACAATTGTCATGACGATACCTACAAATGAGGAACTCGCTATAGCAAGAGATACAGTAGCATTGGTTAAGAAATAGAATTTCTCCAATTCCAAAATGAGACTAAAATTTATGGTTGACAAATGACTTGTCCTTTTGTATAATTTGTCAGTGTGTGAAATAGGATGTTTCACTCGTAGGAGTTTTTATGTTAATCAATTTATCGGATGTGTTTCGTACAAGAGATAAGATTGAAGTTGTGGAAATAGCTTGTGAGATGACGGAGTTCCAAAATGGAGTTCAGACTTACAGGATAGTTTCGAAAGAGCTTAGTCCATTTACTTTTACGAACGTGGAAATCGATAAAGCTAAGATAAACGGTGAAATTGATTTTATCTTTCAAGCCTTGTGTGACAGATGTGCAGAAGAAATACCTGTGAACATAAAAGTGAATGTTGAACGCTTTGTCTTGTCACCCAGGATTACAACGGAAGATGATCAGATGGAAAGTCCGTTTATGGACGGCTATCAGATTGATATGGAAGCTTTGATATTTCATGAGATTTTGGAAAACTGGCCTATGAAGATTCTGTGTAAAGAGGATTGCAAAGGCGTTTGTCCTGTTTGTGGACAGAATCTCAATGTGAGGGAATGCGGATGTGATAGATTTATCCCGGATCCCAGAATGATGGCAATTGCTGATATACTAGAGCGCAATAAGGAGGTGTAACAAGATGTCTATTTGTCCTAAGAATAAATCTTCCAAAGGTAGAAGAGATAAGAGAAGAGCAAACTGGAAAATGAGTGCTCCTACATTGGTTAAATGCAGCAAATGTGGTGCCCTTATGATGCCTCACAGAGTTTGCAAGGCTTGCGGTTCTTACAACAAGAAGCAGGTTGTTGAAGCAGAGTAGTTTAGTTTCAGAAAATCAGACCTTCCCTGAATAGGGAGGGTTTTTTTCTGTTTGTGGGGACTAAGCTAAATTAAGCCTTGATTTTTGAAGAGGCCTTTAGTATAGTGAATTCGTATGGAAATTATACATTGGGAGATGAAATATGGCAGAAATGGTAAATGTGGCTGTAGATGCTATGGGGGGAGATAATGCACCCGGAGAGATTGTAAAGGGTGCTGTGGAAGCAATCAATAGGGACAAGAGAGTTAAGGTGTTTCTGGTCGGAAGGAATGAGGCGATTGAGCAGGCACTAAAAGGGTATGAATATGACAAAGCACAGCTTGAAATTATTCATACAGAAGAAGTGATTGAGACTGCGGAGCCTCCTGTTATGGCTATTCGCAAAAAGAAGGATTCCTCTATTGTAAGGGGTATGTATATGGTAAAGGAAGGCATATGTGACGCCTTTGTATCAGCCGGTTCCACCGGAGCTGTTCTTGTAGGTGGACAAGTTATTGTGGGACGAATCAAGGGAGTAGAAAGACCACCTTTAGCACCTCTGATTCCAACCCTAAAAGGAGTTAGTTTGTTGCTTGACTGCGGAGCCAATGTGGATGCCAGACCATCGCATCTGGTACAGTTTGCTAAAATGGGTTCTGTCTATATGGAACATGTTATGGGAGTTAAAAATCCTAAGGTAGGGATTGTCAATATCGGTGCCGAGGAGGAGAAGGGAAATGCCTTGGTAAAGGAAACTTTCCCACTTTTGAAGAATTGCCCTGATATTAACTTTGTAGGCAGTGTAGAAGCGAGAGATATTCCCAATGGTGATGTGGATGTTATTGTGTGTGAAGCCTTCGTCGGTAATGTAGTGTTGAAAATGTATGAAGGCGTTGGAGCAGCCTTGATCAGCAGGGTGAAGCAGGGAATGATGTCTACACTTCGAAGCAAGCTGGGAGCCTTGCTGGTAAAACCGGCCTTAAAGGAGACTCTTAAAAGCTTTGATACAGAGCAATATGGTGGTGCCCCTCTGCTTGGATTGAACGGTCTTGTTGTAAAGACACACGGAAGCAGCAAGGCTATTGAAGTTAAGAATTCTATCCTTCAATGTATTGCATTTAAGGAAGAAGATATAAATGAAAAAATGAAAGGCAAAATTGTCCCTAAGGACATTGCAGAATAGTTAGAAAGGATTAAAGTTATGGAATTTGAAAAGTTGAAAAAAGTAATTGCTGAGGTTTTAAATGTAGATCCGGAGGAAATCACTATGGAAACGACCTTTTCTGAGGATCTTGGAGCGGATTCTTTGGATGTTTTTCAGATTATTATGGGAATTGAGGAGGAGTTTGATATTGAGGTTCCTGCAGAACAAGCAGAAAAGATTAGTACTGTTGAGGAAGCAGTTGAACTGATTAAGAGCGCTTTGAATCAATAGATTTCTTTTAAGATAAATGAAATAGGATAACAAAAACAAGTATTCCTGTTGGAATTAGGAATACTTGTTTTTACATTATCGGTAAGGGGGAAGCATGGAATTTATACCTGAAGATTTTGAGAACAGAATCAAGTATACCTTTCACAACAAAAATTTGCTTCAGCAGGCATTGACCCACAGTTCCTTTACAAACGAACAGAAGATAAATCGGAAACCAAACTACGAACGTTTAGAGTTCTTGGGGGATGCCGTATTGGAAATGGTATCCAGTGAGTTTTTGTTCCATAGGTATCCACATGAAAAAGAAGGAACTCTTTCAAAAATGAGAGCATCCATGGTATGCGAACCTTCTTTGGCATTTTGTGCCAGAGAAATTGGTCTTGAAAATTTCATTTTCTTAGGGAAAGGCGAGGAGCAGACCGGTGGGAGAGACAGAGATAGTATCGTATCGGATGTCATGGAGGCTGTCATTGGAGCAATCTATTTAGATGGCGGAATTGAGCAGGCAAAAAAATATATTCTTTCATATGTCTTGAATGACCTGGAAAACAAAACCTTGTTTTACGATAGCAAGAGTAATCTTCAGGAGCTTGCCCAAGGGAAACTAAAGCAGGAAGTAAAGTATAAAATAGTTGAAAACACAAGTCATTTACCGGAAGAATTATTCAAAGCAGAGGTTTATTTGGATTCTGTACTTTATGCAGAAGGAAAAGGACGGACAAAGAAGGCGGCAGAAGCAGAAGCAGCATACAAAGCGCTGTTAGTTTTGAGGGATAAAGGGTATGTATTTAAAAAGTATTGAGATACAGGGATTTAAGTCATTTGCAAATAAGATAGTGCTACAATTTCATAATGGAATCACCGGTATTGTCGGACCGAATGGCAGTGGAAAAAGCAATATTGCTGACGCAGTCAGATGGGTATTGGGAGAACAGCGAATCAAGCAGCTTCGTGGTGGCACCATGCAGGATGTGATTTTCTCCGGCACTGAGCTTAGGAAACCCCTAAGCTATGCTTATGTTGCAATTACCTTGGATAATTCAGATCATCAGCTGGCGGTGGACTATGAGGAGGTCACAGTTGCCAGACGCATCTATCGTTCGGGAGAAAGCGAATACCTGATTAATGGAACTGTGTGCCGTCTGCGAGATGTAAATGAATTATTCTATGATACCGGTATTGGTAAAGAGGGATATTCCATTATCGGACAGGGGCAGATTGATAAAATCTTAAGTGGTAAACCGGAAGAAAGACGAGAGCTGTTTGACGAGGCGGCAGGTATTGTTAAGTTTAAAAGGCGTAAGGCTGGTGCTATTGCAAAACTGGAAAATGAGAAACAAAATCTGGTTCGCGTAACGGATATTCTGGGGGAATTGGAAAAGCAGACTGGCCCTTTGGAAAGACAGGCTGAGACTGCCAAAATATACCTTAAGAAAAAAGAGAATTTAAAGGTTTTAGATATCAATGTCTTTTTGATTGAAAGCGAGAAGATTCGTGAGCAGTTATCTGAATTGGAGGAGAAACTCAAAATATCCAACGATGAGTTGACGGATACTGTAGAGCAGTACGAAGGAATCCGTGTGGAGTATGATCAGGTTCAAAGCCTGTTAGAGGAATTGGAACAGTTAATTGAACAGGAAAGAACGAAATTGGCTGACGCCGGGTTATTGCGTGGTAAATTAGAAAATCAGATTGATATACTGAAGGAGCAGATTCATTCTGCCCAAGGAAGCAGGAAACATTTAGAGTCTCGAATGGAAGGCTTGCAGGCTGAGATTGAAAGTCGTAAAGGGGAGTCCGCAGCCATCCAAAAGGAGAAGGAAGAAACTGATGCGGCATTACAGGATATCAGTCTGGAAACAGCTAAGGTAAAAGAAAAACTAGCGGATATTCAAGAGAAAATAGCGCAGCTTAACAACCAAATAGAAACCGGGAAAAATACCATTATGGAGGAACTAAACAAGAGGGCCGCCATTAAGTCCAAAATGGGTCGTTTTGACACTATGATGGAGCAGATTAATATCCGGAAGTCAGAGTTGAATTCTAAAATTCTTCGGGCAAAATCAGATGAAGAAGCCCGAGAAAAGAACATGCAGGAGCTGGAGCAAAAACAAAACGAGGTTAACGGGGAGTTACTGAGGCTGGATGAAAGCGTTGCACAGAAAGAGAGTGCACTGGGCGATTTCAGAGAGGAGCTGACCAAAAAGGACGAAGCTTTACGAAACCTCCAAAGCCTATATCATCAGGAAAAATCAAAATATGAGGCATTATCCAATTTGACGGAGCGCTATGAAGGATATGGCGGCTCTGTTAAAAAGGTAATGGAGCAGAAGGACACCTATAAGGGGATTATTGGTGTTGTTGCAGATATTATTAAAGTTGAACCCAAATATGAAACAGCCATTGAAACGGCCTTGGGCGGAAATATTCAAAATGTAGTTACCAAGGATGAGGATACTGCGAAAAAGGTCATTCAGTACTTAAAACAGAACAAACTTGGTCGAGCAACCTTTTTGCCCTTAACCAGTATCAAAAACCCCCAGGAATTTAAGAATCCGGATTCCCTTATGGAGCCGGGGGCAATTGGTATGGCAGATACCTTGGTTACAATCAAGGATGAATATAGGGACGTAGCAAAGGCTATGCTGGGCAGGATACTTGTGGTTGACAATGTAGATAATGCTGTTAAAATCGCAAGAAAATATGAGTACGGAATTCGTATGGTCACCCTGGAAGGAGAGTTACTGGTTCCGGGAGGAGCCATCAGTGGAGGTGCATTTAAGAATAACAGCAATCTCTTAGGCAGAAGAAGAGAACTGGAGGAACTGGAAAAGAATACGAAGAAGCTTCTTTCGCAAATTGATGAAAAAAATCGTGAAATCGATACCGTAAAAGCCAACAGAAATAAGCTTCGCCTGGAGATTGAAAACCTGAAGGGTAAAATCCAGCAAAAAACAATAGAGCTTAACACCTTAAAAGTAAGCATATCTCAAGCGAAAGAAAGAATGGAGGAGGAGACTTACGGCGTTCAGAGTCTTCGAATGGAAGAAAAGGAAATTGAAGCAAGGATTCTGGAGGTGCGTGAATCCAAAGAGAGCGTAAATGATGAATTGGTTCAAAGCGAACAGCTGGAGAAGACAACGCAGGAAAAAATCAAACAGTATCAGTCTGATTTGGAGCAGCTTAGATTATGTGAAACGACTACTCTCGCCACCTATAATGAATGGGAGCTTAAAGTAGAAACAATGCGACAAACACAGGGCTTTAAGCAAAACAATCTGGACAGAATCAATTCTGAAGTGGAACGATACCAAGGGGAGCTTTCAGAGGTGGAAGCTGCACTTTCCATGAATGCAACTGATGTAGACGAAAAACGAAAAAGTATCGAAAGTATACAACAGCAGATACAGATTTCTAACGAAACCAAAGCAGAGGGAGAAGTTAAGCTACAGGAAGCTTTGCAAAAGAAGGAAAATTTAACTGCAAAACAAAAGAAATTCTTTAATACCAGAGAAGAATTAGCAGAAAAGAAGAGCTTGTTGGAAAAACAGGTATATCAGCTGAATGCCAATAAAGAAAAACTTGAGGGTGGTATAGAGTTCAAGATTAACTACATGTGGGAAGAATATGAGCTAACTCTTTCCGATGCAGCTAGTTTGAGAAATCCTGAGCTTACGAATCTTTCGGAAATGAAACGAGATATTGCGGATATAAAAGACCAAATCAAAAAATTGGGAAATGTCAATGTCAATGCGATAGAAGAATATCGAGACTTGATGGAGCGTTATACCTCCATGAAGACGCAGTATGATGATTTGGTGGAAGCGGAAAAACTGTTGGAAAATTTCATAGAGGAGTTAGACACCTCTATGAGAAAGCAGTTTACGGAAAAGTTCCGAGACATCAACAGAGAGTTTGATAAGGTGTTTAAGGAACTGTTTGGAGGCGGAAAGGGTACTCTGGAGCTGATGGAGGACGAGGATATTTTGGAGGCTGGTGTACGCATCATTGCACAACCACCCGGGAAAAAGCTTCAGAATATGATGCAGTTATCCGGTGGCGAAAAGGCATTGACTGCAATTGCCTTATTATTTGCAATTCAGAATCTAAAGCCCTCACCCTTTGCACTGTTGGATGAAATTGAAGCCGCCCTGGATGATTCCAATGTGGGACGTTTTGCAAAATATTTACATAAGCTGACCAAGAATACACAGTTTATTGTTATTACTCATAGAAGAGGAACCATGGAGCAGGTGGACAGACTGTATGGTATCACTATGCAAGAGAAGGGTGTGTCTACCTTGGTTAGTGTGAATTTGATTGATAAGGATCTAACGGATTAGCGAGGAGGAATTGTACTTGGAAGAAGAGAAGAAGTTGGGTTTGTTTGCCAGATTAAAAAGAGGACTTACCAAAACCAGAGATAGCATTGTCGGTGGCATAGATTCCTTGTTTCACGGGTTTTCATCCATTGATGAAGAATTTTATGAGGAGCTTGAGGAAATTCTCATTATGGGCGATATGGGTGTGAATGCATCTGAGTCCGTGATTGCGGCATTGAAACAAAAGGTGAAGGAAAATCATATCAAAGAGCCTATCCAGTGCAAGCAATTTCTGATAGACAGTATCAAGGAACGGATGCTTGTGGCAGAGGATGCTTATGATTATGTCGACAAGCAAACAATTATCATGGTAATTGGCGTGAATGGCGTAGGTAAGACCACAACCATCGGAAAGCTTGCCTGGAAACTCAAAGACCAGGGAAAGAAGGTCCTGATTGCTGCCGCTGATACCTTTCGCGCAGCAGCCGGAGATCAATTGGCCACCTGGGCAGAAAGAGCAGATGTGCCCATGATTGGTGGAAAAGAGGGGGCTGATCCGGCGTCTGTTGTATACGATGCGGTTATGGCAGCCAAGGCACGTGGAATTGATACATTATTAATTGATACAGCCGGAAGATTGCATAACAAAAAGAATCTTATGGAAGAGCTCCGTAAGATGAACCGAATTATCGACAGGGAGTTTCCGGATGCACATCGTGAAAACTTTATTGTACTGGATGGCACCACTGGTCAAAATGCTTTGGTACAGGCAAGAGAATTTGGCGATGTGGCACAGCTTACTGGTATTGTGCTGACAAAGATGGATGGAACGGCTAAGGGTGGTATTGCAGTTGCAATTCAATCAGAGTTAAACATTCCGGTAAAATACATTGGAGTGGGCGAGCATCTTGACGATTTACAAAGGTTTGACCCGGAAAGCTTTGTAAACGCCTTGTTTGACACCAGGAAGGAGGATGAAAATGAAGAACATGCTGACTCTTGACAGCTTTGAGGAAGCTAGTGAAGTTGTAAAAAAGGTTACATTGGAGACAAAGCTTCAGTATAGTGAGTATTTTAGTGCACAGACCGGAAATAAGGTGTATTTAAAGCCTGAAAATATGCAATATACCGGCGCTTATAAGGTGAGGGGAGCTTACTATAAGATCAGTACTTTGTCAGAAGAAGAACGAACCAAGGGGTTGATTACGGCATCTGCCGGTAACCATGCCCAGGGCGTAGCTTATGCAGCGAAATGCTACGGCTGTAAAGCTACCATTGTCATGCCAACCACCACCCCCTTGATTAAAGTCAATCGTACGAAAAACTATGGCGCTGATGTAGTTTTATATGGAGATGTCTATGACGAGGCCTGCAAGAAGGCCTATGAATTGGCTGAGCAGAATGGCTATACCTTTATTCATCCTTTTGATGATTTGACGGTTGCCACAGGACAGGGCACCATAGCTATGGAAATCATAAAGGAGCTTCCTTTAGTGGACATTATTTTGGTTCCCATAGGCGGTGGTGGACTTGCAACGGGAGTATCTACTCTGGCAAAGCTTTTGAATCCAAAGATTAAGGTCATTGGTGTGGAACCGGCAGGCGCTAACTGTATGCAGGCATCTATCCAAGCCGGAAAGGTGGTAACCCTTCCGGGAGTGAATACCATTGCAGATGGAACGGCAGTAAAAACACCGGGAGAGAAAATCTTTCCGTATATAAAAGAAAATTTGGACGATATTATTACTGTAGAGGATGAAGAGCTGGTAGTAGCCTTCCTGGATATGGTCGAGAATCATAAAATGATAGTGGAAAATTCCGGCCTGCTTACTGTGGCAGCGTTAAAGCAGCTTGACTGCAAGGATAAGAAAATTGTTTCCATCCTAAGCGGCGGTAATATGGATGTCATTACTATGTCCAGTGTGGTACAACAGGGCTTGATATTAAGAGACCGTATTTTTACCGTTTCTGTTTTGCTTCCGGATAAACCGGGTGAGCTTAGCCGTGTATCTGCTGTGCTGGCAAAGGCAAACGGCAATGTGATTAAGCTGGAGCACAATCAGTTTGTAGCCATCAACCGAAATGCAGCTGTAGAGCTGAGAATCACCTTGGAGGCTTTTGGTACAGAGCATAAACATCAGATCATGAAGGATTTGGAAGCAGAAGGCTATAAACCAAAGCTTGTTCGAACATTGATGTAAAGCAAAGACTATAACAATTGTATTGTGAAATCCAAAACGTATATTCCTAAATAGTAGAGTGAAAACAGATATGCCGAAAAAACTAAGAAAAACCATTAAGAATTATGCCTATATGGGTGTGGGCTCTTTGCTTTATTCCCTGAGTCTTGCACTGCTTTTAGATCCCAATAATCTGGCTCCCGGGGGAGTGAGTGGTATTGCTATTATTTTAAATCGTTTTGTGCCTATACAGGTAGGTACCTTGATTTTGCTGATGAATATACCCATTATGATTATGGGCTTTGTATGGCTGGGAAAGCAGTTTTGCTTCAGAAGCTTCTTGTGTCTGGTTGTGACTTCCTTCCTGATTAATGAGTTTTCGGTGATGTTTCAACCTATTGTAGATGATAAGATTCTGGCTGCTCTCTGGGGCGGTGGTATGATGGGCCTAGGAATTGGCCTGGTGATGAAACAAAATGCTTCCACCGGCGGCATGGACGTTGTGGTAAAGCTTTTGAGAAAGCGTTTCCCGGAGCTAAAGACCAGCGCCCTGTATCTTGTGCTGGACGCTTCTGTAGTTGTGGCGGCATCCATATGCTTTCGGAATGTATCTTTGGCAATGTATGCCGGTATCTGTATCTATTTTTCGTCTCACCTTTTAGATTTGGTATTATATGGGAAGGATGAAGCGAACTTAGTATATATCATCAGTGATAAGAATGAGGAAATTGCGGAAAGCTTCTTAGAGGACTTGGATATTGGGGTTACCTATATCGAGGGCAAGGGTGGCTATAGCAAGGACGAGAAACAGGTTATCATGGCTGTCATGAAAAAGCATGTGTCTGCAAAGGCGGAAGAAGTCATTAAAGAGATTGATCCTAAGGCCTTTATGATAGTCACTTCGGCTACGGAGATTTTCGGGGAAGGATATAAAAATATATTAAAAGAAAAGTTATAGCTAAGGTAGGAGCTTGTCAAGAAAAAACACTTGACAAGTTCCTTTTCTTTTGGTAATATCCTATTGCTGTAAAGGAAATGTACTTGACGAGGACTGGGCTATGGTATCGTTGGAGGAAGTAGTTGAAAGAAGCTATCTGTTTGATTTTTATGGAGAGCTGTTAACAGAGCATCAAAGGTCGATTTATCAATCCTTTGTGTTTGAAAATTATTCCTTGAGCGAGATTGCGTCAGAACAAGGGATTAGCAGACAGGGTGTCCATGATTTGATTAAGCGTTGTGATAAGCTGTTGATCAGCTATGAGGATAAGCTGCATTTGGTAGAGCGTTTTCAAAGACTTCGGAAACAGGTTGATGATTTGATTCGGGTATGTGAAGATACTAAACTGTCCAAGGAACAGAGGATTGAGGTGTGCATCCAACAGGCCAATATTCTGAGAGAGGATTTATAATTTATGGCATTTGAAAGCTTAACGGATAAATTACAGAATGTCTTTAAGACCTTACGCGGAAAAGGGAGACTGACTGAGGCTGATGTAAAAACCGCTTTACGTGAGGTTAAGATGGCTTTATTAGAGGCTGATGTGAATTTCAAGGTGGTAAAGCAGTTTGTCAATGCAGTGGAGACAAGGGCCGTTGGACAGGATGTAATGAACGGCTTAAATCCCGGTCAAATGGTAATCAAGATAGTCAACGAGGAAATGATTTCCCTTATGGGCAGTGAGACCACAGAGCTCACATTTCAACCAGGTAAGGCCATTACTGTTGTAATGATGGCGGGTTTGCAAGGTGCCGGTAAAACCACAGCCACTGCAAAACTTGCAGGCCAGGTTAAGAAAAAAGGGAAAAAGCCGTTACTGGTTGCCTGCGATATTTACAGGCCTGCCGCAATAGAACAGCTCCAGATTAACGGTAAAAAGCAAGAGGTGGATGTGTTTGAGCTGGGATGTGAACAAAAACCAGCCTACATTGCTGCCGAGGCATTAAAATATGCTGAAAAGAATGGCCATAATGTTGTTATCATTGATACCGCAGGCCGTCTGCACATAGATGAGGATATGATGCAGGAGCTGATGGATTTGAAAGAACAGATTACAGTACATCAGACACTGCTTGTGGTGGATGCCATGACAGGTCAGGATGCTGTCAATGTGGCGAAACAATTTGATGAAAAGATTGGTATAGATGGAGTAGTGCTTTCCAAGCTGGACGGTGATTCCAGAGGCGGTGCGGCTCTTTCCATTAAGGCTGTAACCGGGAAACCTATTTTATATGTTAGTACCGGCGAGAAACTGACTGACATGGAGCCTTTTTATCCGGATAGAATGGCAAATCGTATTCTGGGTATGGGTGATGTGTTAAGCTTGATTGAAAAGGCTCAGGAATCCATTGACATAGATGAGCAAACCAGTCGTGAAATGGCTGGACGAATGAAAAAGGGAAAGTTTGATTTTAACGATTACCTGGAAAGTATGAAACAAATGAAAAAAATGGGAGGACTCACCAGTATCCTGGGGATGCTTCCCGGAATGGGGATTAAGGCTTCCGATATAGAGGGAATGGTGGATGATAAGCAGTTGAGACGAATGGAAGCTGTGGTTCTTTCCATGACCAAGGAAGAAAGAGCCAATCCAAAGTTGTTAAATCCCCAGAGAAAGCACAGGATTGCAAAAGGCGCAGGCGTGGATATTGCTGTTGTGAACCGCTTTATTAAGCAGTTTGAGCAGATGCAAAAGATGATGAAACAGTTTGGAGGCTCCGGTAAGAGACGCGGCGGAATGTTCGGTTCTATGCCGGGAGGATTTGGAAAAGGAAGATTTCCATTTTAATCAGACGATAAAATCTTTATGATTTTTGAGTGGAATGCGATAGTATGTATATTGTACTGAGCAGTCCGTCGGTGTTTGCCGACAATATATTTACAAACATTTTAGGAGGAAAAAACAATGGCAGTAAAAATCAGATTAAGAAGAATGGGACAGAAGAAGGCACCTTTCTATAGAATTATCGTAGCAGATTCTCGTTCCCCCAGAGATGGTAGATTCATCGAGGAGATTGGTACCTATGATCCTTCTACCGATCCCAGCACTTTCAATATTAATGAGGAGGCAGCTAAGAAGTGGTTAAGCAACGGTGCTCAGCCTACTGATGTTGTAGCAAAGCTTTTCAAGGTTGCAGGTATTGAGAAATAAGTATCTATTCCTTGGAGGTGGATTATGAAAGAATTAGTTGAGGTTGTTGCAAAAGCACTTGTTGATAATCCGGACGAGGTTGTAGTTACTGAAAAGAAGGAAGGAAAGAATATAGTTCTTGAGCTTCATGTAGCACCTTCCGATATGGGTAAGGTAATAGGGAAGCAGGGCAGAATTGCAAAGGCAATTCGTGCAGTTGTAAAGGCTGCTTCTTCTAAGGACAACACTAGAGTGGATGTTGACATCAAATAAATACCGAAAATTGTCAGAATAAAAGAGGCGAAATACAGTGTATTTCGCCTTTTGAAATCACAAAACGGAGAGTATATGGAAGAGTTTTTACAGGTAGGAATTATTACGAAGACCCACGGTGTTCACGGCGAAGTGAAGGTGTTTCCCACAACAGATGATCCAAAGCGTTTCAAACGCTTAAAGGAGGTTTGGGTTGAGGGGAAGAACGGAAGGCAAAAGCTGGAACCGGAGAGTGCGAAGTTTTTTAAAAATATGGTCATTCTTAAGTTTAAAGAATTTGGGACCCCTGAACAGGTACAGCCTTATTTACAATGTAAACTGTTGGTTAGCAGAGAACATGCAGTACGCTTGCAAAAGGATGAGTATTTCATTGCAGATTTGATTGGACTTAAGGTATATGATGATAGCAAGGTGCTTTTAGGGGAATTGATAGATGTTATGCAGACCGGAGCAAATGATGTGTATGTTATTCGCCTTGCGGATGGCAGTGAAGTATTGTTGCCGGCAATAAAAGAGTGTATTCTTGAAATCAATATAGCTGAAGGCTATGCACTTGTCCATGTTATGGAAGGATTGCTGTGAGATGAAATATCATGTTTTGACTTTATTCCCGGAAATGATTGAACAGGGAATGCATACCAGTATATTGAAACGTGCCATGGAAAAGGGCTGTATATCCTTAGAATGTGTCAATATCAGGGACTTTTCAAAGGATAAGCATATGAGTGTGGATGACTATCCCTATGGTGGTGGTGCGGGGATGCTGATGCAGGCGGAACCGGTATATGAGGCCTGGAAGTCCATAGAAGGTCACGAGCATATCAAAACACTGTATATGTCACCAAAGGGACGAACCTTTAACCAAAAGGTTGCAGAGGAATTATCTTTGTGCGACGAGCTGATATTTCTTTGCGGGCATTATGAAGGAATTGATGAGCGTGCTCTTGAAAAAATCGGAGTGGAATGTATTTCCATTGGTGATTATGTGTTAACCGGCGGTGAATTGCCGGCCATGGTTATGATGGATTGCATTTCCAGGTTTCTTCCTGGTGTTCTGAACAATCAGCTTTCTTCTGTTTCCGAGAGCTTTACAGG